>NZ_AUKR01000013.1:0-191752 GCF_000424845.1 Streptomyces sp. TAA040
GGGCGAGGACATCTCGCGGTTGTCGGGTCGGGCGTTGAAGGCGGTGCGGCGGAACATCCAGATGGTGTTCCAGGATCCGTACACGTCGTTGAATCCGCGGATGACGGTGGCGGACATCATCGGTGAGCCGTTCGAGATTCATCCGGAGGTGGCGCCGAAGGGGGATCGGCGTCGGAAGGTGCAGGAACTGCTGGACGTGGTCGGGTTGAATCCCGAGTACATCAACCGGTACCCGCACCAGTTCTCCGGTGGTCAGCGGCAGCGTATCGGGATCGCGCGGGGTCTGGCGCTGAATCCGGAGATCATCGTGTGCGACGAGCCGGTGTCGGCGCTGGACGTGTCGGTGCAGGCGCAGGTGATCAACCTGATGGACAAGCTCCAGGACGAGTTCAACCTGTCCTACCTGTTCATCGCGCACGACCTGTCGATCGTCCGGCACATCTCCGACCGCGTCGGCGTCATGTACCTGGGCCGTCTGGTGGAGATGGGAACCGACACCCAGATCTACGACCACCCCACCCACCCGTACACCCAGGCGCTGCTCTCCGCCGTCCCCGTGCCCGACCCGGCACTGAGCAGGGAGCGCGAGCGGATCATCCTGACCGGTGACGTCCCCTCTCCCGCCGATCCGCCCTCCGGCTGCCGGTTCCGCACCCGCTGCTGGAAGGCGCAGGAGCGCTGTGCGCTGGAAATCCCGCCGCTGGCGGTCCCCGCGGGATACCGCTACCTGACGGGCCCGGCCCACCACGATTCGGCCTGCTTCTTCGCGGACGACAAGCCCGACCTGACCCACCCGGACCGTCGGGGAAGCTCGCGTGAGGAGCCGACCGGACAGGCGTCTGCCAGCCCTGGGCAGGACGAACGGCGGGGCAGCGGTCCCGATCCCGGTGAGGTGGGCTCGGCTGGGACCTGACGTGCCCGGCCGGGGCGGTCGCGCCGCCCCGGCCGGTACTACGGCACCCGCACGGCCGTACGTTCTTCATCGTGCGCCGTCCGTATATCGGAGTGAGGTCCGCCTGGTTGCCCGCCTGTTAACGGGCCCGCGGGTCAGGCATGCCGAGGGAGCGCTTGAGGAAGGCGACCTGGAGCAGGAGCAGGTTCTCCGCCACCTGCTCCTGCGGGGTCATGTGCGTCACCCCGGAGAGCGGCAGCACCTCGTGCGGACGGCCGGCGGCCAGCAGCGCCGAGGACAACCGCAGGGTGTGCGCCGCCACCACGTTGTCGTCGGCCAGGCCGTGGACGAGCAGCATCGGGCGGTGCGGTTCGGCGGGCGAGGACAGGCCCTCGCCGGTGATCAGCGAATTGGCCGCGTAGCCCGCCGGGTTCTCCTGCGGGGTGCCCAGATAGCGCTCCGTGTAGTGGGTGTCGTACAGCCGCTGGTCGGTGACCGGCGCCCCGACGACGGCGGCGTGGAAGACGTCGGGACGGCGCAGCGCGGCGAGGGCCGCGAGGTAGCCGCCGTAGCTCCAGCCGCGGATGGCCACCCGGTCGAGGTCGAGCGGCAGTTCGCCGGCGAGTCCGTGCAGGGCGTGCACCTGGTCGTCCAGCGTGACGTGGGCCAGCTTGCCGGCGACGGCCTTCTCCCAGGCCGGCGAGTGGCCGGGGCTGCCGCGGCCGTCGGCGACGAGAACCGCGAAGCCCTGGTCGGCGAACCACTGCGAGGTCAGGTGCGGATTGTGCGCGGCGACGACGCGCTGGCCGTGCGGGCCGCCGTAAGGGTCCATGAGCACGGGCAGCGGGCCGTCGCCCGCCCGGTGACCGCTGGGCAGCAGGACGGCGGTGGGGATGCCGCGGGAGCCGGAGCGCAGCAACCGCGGGCGGGCGGTGAGGGACGGTGTCTCCGCCCGGCTGCGGATCCGCACCACTCCCTCGGGCGAGTGCACCTCGACGACCGTTCCGGGCCGGTCCGGGGCGGTGCTGCTGCGCAGCAGCACCGCCCCGGACCGCAGCGCGGACACGCACGCCGGGCCGCCGGCCGGCAGGACCGGTGCGCAGTCCGTGCCGTCGTAGCGCACCCGGTGCACGCCGATCTCGCCGACCGCCTCGCCGGAGGCGCTGAACAGGATGTCCTCCGCGCCGACGTCCAGCACCGCACGGACGTGGAGCGGCGCCGCGGTCAGCGTGCGGTCGCCGACGGCCACCGCACGGGCGCCGCTCTCGTCGGAGATCCGCACCAGCTCCCCGTCGGGCGACCAGGCCGGGACGCCGGGGAAAAGATCGAGCCAGACCGGGTCGTGCTCGGTGCGGTGCACCTCGGTCCGCCCGGTCGCCACGTTCACCGTGAGGTACCGCTGGCTGCGCTGGTCCCGCGCCTGTACGAGGAGCAGTGGCGGCCCCGCCGCCGACCAGTGCACCGCCGCGAGGTAGGGGTACGCCGCCCGGTCCCACTCCACGGCGGTCCCGCCCGGGTCCGCGTCACCGCCCCGCCGTTCGCTCTCCGCGTCCAGGAGCAGCAGCGTCACCTCCGCGTTGGGGGTGCCGGCCGCTGGGTAGGCCACTTCCACCGGGGCCGCGCCGGGGTTCGCCGGGTCGGCGATCCACCACCGCTGCACCGGCGACTCGTCGACCCGGGCGACGAGCAGCCGCGTGCTGTCCGGGGACCACCAGAAGCCGCGGCTGCGATGCATCTCCTCGGCTGCGATGAACTCGGCCAGCCCGTAGCCGATGTCCTCGCCCTCCGGCACCGCGAGCGCGCGGTCCCGGCCGCCGTCCGCGTCGACGACCCGCAGCGTGCGGTCGGCGACGTAGCCGATCCGCCGCCCGTCCGGGGACGGCCGCGGGTCCACGACAGGCCCCGGGACGGGGAGTTCGCGGGCGGTGCCGGCCCGCAGCTCGGCGGTGAACAGCCGTCCGGAGAGTGCGAAGGCCGCGATCTCGCACGTCTCGTCGGTGGCGTAGCCGACGACGCCGGACCCGCCCTCCCGGCTGCGTTCGCGGCGGGCGCGCTCCTGCACCGACAAGTGCTCCGCGTCCCCGCTGAGCAGGGTGCGCGGGTCGGCGGCCACGTACTCGCGGCGGCTGGAATCCGCCGGTGCGGTGAGGTCGTGCACCCACAGTTGCTGCGCGCGCTCGGTACCGCCGGGGGAGCGGAGGAAGACCGCCCGGCTGCCGTCGGGCGAGAGGACGAACGACTTCGGCGCACCGAGCGTGAAGCGCTGGGTGCGCGCGTACTGGCGTGGGAAGGACGGGGAATCGGTCGGCATGGGCCGAGCGTACGGGCTCCCGGCCCGCCCGTGCCGGTGTGCCGGCCCTCTCGTGCCCGTCCGGAGGTTTGCCGGACGGGGGTCGCGGGGTAGCGCGCGAACGACGCCCCCGCCGCGGCCCCCGAGGCGCTGCGGGAGGCGGTCGCGCGGTGGCGATGCCGTGTGGTGGGACAGCATGTCGGAGAGGGCCGGATGGGCAGCGCGAAAGGCGGGAGGCGGGCGGACCGGTCCGCCCGTTGCGGCGGGTGTGGCATGCGCCCCGCTGCTGAGGTGCGCGAACGCGCGGCGGCCGGAGGATGCCGGGTGACTATGCGCCCCGTCTGCTCCCGTGCACCGCACGATGACGTCTCACCGATAGTTATGATCAGTTGCGCGCGGTGGGGGAGCGGGTATGCAACCCGTGCTGTCCTGTGTCGCGCGTACCCGTCCGCTCCGACTGCACGTACTGGGAGGTGAACCGCCGTGGCACTCTCGATTTCGGCGGTGGTGCTGCTGGCGATCATCGTCTTCTTGCTGGTCAAGAAGTCAGGTCTGAAGGCCATGCACGCGGTTGTCTGTGTGCTGTTCGGGTTCTTCCTCGCCAGTTCCTCGATGGCCCCCACGATCAGTGATCTGACCACCAGCGTCGCCAACATGGTGGGTGGCCTCAAGTTCTGACCGGGTCCGCCGCGTAGGCTCGGCGGCATGAGCACGTCCTCCGCACGGCCCGTGCGCCGTCTGCTGTTCGTCCACGCCCACCCGGACGACGAGACCATCAACAACGGCGTCACCATGGCCAGGTACACGGCCGAGGGTGCCCGGGTCGTCCTCGTCACCTGCACCCGTGGCGAGGAGGGCGAGGTGATCCCGCCCGGGGCGGCGCACCTGGCGTCCGACCGGGACGACGCCCTGGGTGCCTACCGGGTCGGCGAACTCGCTGCCGCGATGAGTGCGTTGGGTGTCGGGGACCACCGTTTTCTGGGCGGTGCGGGACGCTACCGGGACTCCGGGATGCTGGGCACCGCGCCGAACGAGCGGGCCGACTGCTTCTGGCGGGCGCCGCTCGACGAGGCGGCCGCGCTGCTGGTGGACGTCATCCGGGAGGTCCGTCCGCAGGTGCTGGTCACCTACGACCCGCAGGGCGGCTACGGGCACCCGGACCACATCAAGGCCCACCGGGTGGCCGTCCGGGCCGCCGAACTCGCCGCGCGGGAGGCGTTCCGGCCCGAGGCCGGTCCCGCGCACCGGATCTCCCGGACGTACTGGAACTGCGTACCGCGTTCCGCGGTGACGGGAGCCGCGCTGCGCGGCAACCCCTTCCCCGCCGCGGCCGAACCCGGGGACATCCCGGGGGTGGTGGGGGACGAGCGGGTGGCCGTCCGGATCACCGGCGGTCCGGCGCAGCTCGCCGCCCGCGATGCGGCGATGCGCGCCCACGCCACCCAGATCAGCGTCGACGGCGGGTTCTTCGCCCTCTCCAACGGGCTGGGGCAGCCGCTGCTCGGCGCCGAGTGCTACCGGCTGCCGGACGCCACCGCGGACGCGTCCCCGGACGCCGCCGTGGCGTCCGGGGACGCGGTGGCGGACGACCTGTTCGCGGGGGTGCGGCCGTGACGGTTCCCCGGGTGCTCGCGCACCTGTTCCTGGCCGTGCTGGGCCTCCTCGTCGGTACCGCGGCGGTGCTGGTCCAGGGCGGCTGGTTCCCGGGCGGTCTGCTGCTGTCCCTGGCCGCCTCCGCGGGCCTGTTCTGGGGCGGCGCCCTGCTGACGCGCAGCCGGAGCGGAGCCGTCGCGGCAGCCGCCGCCTGGGCGGTTGCGGTACTCTCGCTCGTCTTCTTCCCGCCCACGGAGGGGGACTTCCTGATGGCGGCCGGAACCGGTTCCGATATCTTCCTCCTGGTCGGGATGTTGGCGGCCGTGATCTGCGCCACCCTGGCTCCTCCGGGCAAACCACGATCGGGTGGTCTCGGGGACCCTGCCGGACGCCCCGAGTAAGGTGGGGCGCGCCGGCGAGCCGTACTCGCAGCACCATCGCCACGATGAGTGCGGTGCATCCAACCGGGAGATCCTGCTTTGAGCCGTGAAAACGACAGTTCCGACGCACCGGGAGCACCGGGGAGCGAACCGGACGAGCCGAAGACCGAGACGACTCTCACCACTCGGATTCGCATCAACATCCCCGGTTCGCGGCCCATCCCCCCGGTCGTCATGCGCACGCCCGTGAGTGGGAAGGACTCCGCCGCGCCGGAGCCGCCGAACCCGCAGCCCGCCGCGCCCGAAGGCGGTACGGCCGCCTCCGGTGCGTCGGCCTCCGGCAAGGGCGGAACCCCTGAACCGAGCTCGTGGTTCGCGCCACGCAAACCGCCGCCGGCCCCGGCCGGGGGCCCCGGGGAGACCCCGCCGGGCGGCACCCCGGAGGCGGGCGCCCCCGTCCCCGGCAGTGCCCCGCCGTTCGGCGACGCACCGACTCCTTACGGGCAGCCCCCGGCCGGCTACGGTTCCGGTGCGCCCGGACCGGGCGCACCGGAACCGCACGCCGAGGAACCGGTGCGTTTCGACGACTGGCCCGCGGACGGTCGGGCCCAGCCTGCCCCCGGGTTCGGTGGCCGGCCGCCGGGCGAGGACCGCGCCGACCCGGGACCCGCCGGGTCCGCGTCGCCGTACGGGCTGCCCGCGGGCGCCGGTGCGCCGGGAACGGGCACGGCCGAGGAGCCGTCCGGCAATGGTGACGGGCTGCCGCTGCTGCCGCCGGAGTTCCAGCTCGACGACTCCGCCCGGCGTCCTGCCCCGCCGACCGGCTTCGCTCCACCGCCGGGCGGTGCGTCCGAGAACTCCGGGAGCGAGGTCGGCGACACCGTGGTCGGCGGCATCCCGGTGGTGCCGCCGAGCAGCCGGCGCGACCACGCCGACCTCTTCCCCGAGGACGGGCCGCGGTCGGCCGCGGAGCCGCGCCCGGCCGCCGCGCCCGCGCCCGCCGAACCGGCAAGGCCCAAGGCCCGCTCCAAGCTGGTGCTCCTGGGCGTGGCGGTGACCGGCGTCCTCGGCGTGGCCTACGGCGCCGGGCTGCTGTTGGACCACGCCGACGTGCCCAACGGCACCACCGTGCTCGGGGTGGACATCGGCGGCACGGACACCCGCGAGGCCGTCCGCACGCTGGACGGCACGCTCGGCGAGCGTGCCTCGGCGCCGCTCAAGATCGAGGCGGACGGAAAGGAGGAACAGCTCAAGCCGAGCGTCGCCGGACTGAGTCTGGACACCGAGGAGACGGTCAGGCAGGCAGCCGGACGCGACTACAACCCGATCTCGGTGATCGGCTCGCTGGTCGGCGGCAGCCGTCAGGCCGACCCCGTCTTCACCGTGGACGAAGAGAAGCTGCGTGCGGCCCTGGAGGGCCTCACCGGCGGCAGCGGCGGCAGCAAGGACGGCATGGTCACCTTCGAGGGGGGCGAGCCGGTCGCCGTCCAGGGGAAGGCTTACACGGCCGTCGACCCGCAAAAGTCGGCCGAGACGGTCGAGTCGGCCTTCCGCACCCGCGCTGCCACCGGCTCGAACGCCACGATCAGCCTCGCCGCCACCGAGCAGGAGCCCAAGGTCACCCAACAGGAACTGGACCGGGCCATCGCGGAGTTCGGCGAACCCGCGATGTCGGGCCTGGTGACGGTCCGGGTGGGGGCCGCGGAGATCAGCTTCAGCCCGGAGCGGTCGCTCCCGCAGTTCCTGTCGATGCGCCCGACCGGGGACGGCACCCTGGTCGACCACTACGACCTGAAGGCGCTGGAGAACCTGTACGGCACCACGTTCGACGGCGTCCTCATCACCCGGGGCAACGGCGAGCAGACGCCCGTCACCCCGGAGGACGTCGCTGCCGCGCTGAGGGGGGTCCTCACGGAGACCGACCCGGCCGAGCGCGTCGCCGTGATCGAGCAGAACGCCGGCTAGGCCCTCGCCCGCTCAGGGCGGCCCGCTCACGCGGCGACGGCCGGGCGTACGTCCCACGGGCGTACGCCCGGCCGTCGTTCAGTTCAGACGGGCCCGGGCCGCCTGCGCCTCCCGGCGCGCGCTCTCGGCGGCGGTCGGCTCCATGTCGTCGATCAGTTCGGCGTAGGCGTCCAACTGCTCGGCTCCGGCGAGGAAGTCCCCACGCCGGACCATCAGCCGGGCGTGCTCGTGCCGCAGCTCCACCGGGTGGTGTGGCAGCAGCAGCGACAGCTCCACGGCCCACAGCGCCACGTCGCTGCGCTCCGGACGGGCGGACGCCCACCGCCGGATGTTGTTCAGGATTCGCAGCACGATCTCCAGTGGCGACGCGGGCCCGAACGCCGCCTCCGAATACCGGCCGCCGGTCGAACCGGCCACCAGGGCGCCCGCGTCCTCCTCGGTCAGCGGGGCGCCGCCGGCGAACGGGTCGGCGAGGACGTGCTCGCCCTGCGGGTCGCCGAACCCGACCACGAAGTGCCCGGGCAGCGCCACCCCGTGGACCGGCGCCCCGGCCCTCCTGGCCACCTCCATCCACACCACCGACAGCGTGATCGGCAGGCCGCGCCGCCTGCGCAGCACCTCGTCCAGCAGCGAGGACTCCAGCCGCCGGTAGTCGGCCGCGACGCCGCCGAAGCCCTCCCGGCCGCCGAGGAGCGCCGCCAGGGCCTCGGCCCAGGCGGCCGGGGTGCGGCCGGACACGAAGGGCAGCAGTCCGGCCAGCCGGTCGAGCTCGATCTCCGCCTCGTCCACCAGGCTGCCCGCCGGAGGTCCGCCGTCCGCGGGGCGGGTGTCCGGCGCGGGCCGTAACACCTCACCGATCAGCAGGCACAGCCGCGCCAGGTCGATGCGCGGGCTGCGCGCGGCCTCGGCGAACCGCGTCCTGGCGCTCCGCCGGTCGTTGGTGCCGTCCTCTGCGCTCTCGCCGTTCTCGTCCACGTGGGTTCCCCGGTGGTTCCCCGGCGGTGCCGCTCAGCTCCGCGGCGCGCACCAGTGCTGGTAGGAGTGGTGGGTGGCGAAGCCCATCGCGCTGTAGAGGCTCCGCGCACCCCCATTGTCGGCCTCCACCTGGAGCCAGGCGGCCGAGGCGCCCTCCTCCAGCGCCCGCCGGGCCAGCGCGGCCATCACTGCGGTCGCCACCCCCCGGCGGCGGGCCTCGGGGGCGACCTCGACCGCGGAGAAGCCCGCCCAGCGCCCGTCCACCACGACCCGTCCCGTGGCGGCGGGCGCCTCGTCGGGAGCGGGACCGGGGACGGTCGCGAACCACACGGAGGGCCCGCCGTGCAGGACCCGGAGCACCTCGGAGCGGGGATCGGTCAGTCCGCGGTAGCGCAGGAGCCAGCCGGCGTCCACCGTCCGGCTCAGCACCACGTCCTCGCCGCCGGACCGGTCGGCCACCTGGGCCAGCCCGGCGACCTGCAGCTCGGCCGTGACCTCGGGGGACCACCCCCGGTCGGCGAGCCGGGCGGCCAGCACCTCGTCCGTGCCCTCCGCGCCCAGCGCGAGCTGCAGCCGCGGGGTCAGCTCCCGTGTCCGGTACCAGTAGTTCACCCGGGAGAGTGCCTCGTCGAGCGGGAGTCGCGGTTCACCCGTGGGTATGACGGAGTTGGCCCGGCGGGTGAAGCCGCCGGAGGCTTGGAGCAGCCAGTCGCCCAGGTGCCCGGTCTCCACCGCGGGCCAGCCGCGGGCGGCCGCCCGGGTCAGCTCCGCCGTACCCGCGGACGGCAGGCCGCGCCGCCGGGCGGGAGCGGGCGGCACGACCTTGGCCGCCACCACCGAGGCGCGGTCCAGTGTGACGGAGCGGCCGTCCCGCCGTGTGAGGCGCAGCACATCCGCTGTCCACGATGTGAGCACGCCGACGGTGTCGGTGAACTTTCCCTCGCTGTCCGGCGCCCCGGTCAAACTTCGCACCGAGACACGTTTCCCCACGTCGGCGGCGGTCACCCTGACTGTCAGGCGTCCGCTCGCGGTGAATTCCACTTTTCTGCTCCACCCTCTTGTTCGCCTCGGGACCGGGAACGGCGATACTAGACGTGGGCATCGACGACGCCGCGCTCCCGCGCGATATGAGCCCTACCGAGGAGGAACGACAGCGTGACCTACGTCATCGCGCAGCCTTGTGTCGACCTGAAGGACAAGGCCTGCATCGAGGAGTGCCCCGTCGACTGCATCTACGAGGGCCAGCGGTCCTTGTACATCCACCCGGACGAATGCGTCGACTGCGGGGCCTGTGAGCCGGTCTGCCCGGTGGAAGCCATCTTCTACGAGGACGACACCCCGGAGGAGTGGAAGGACTTCTACAAGGCCAACGTCGAGTTCTTCGACGAGCTCGGCTCCCCCGGCGGGGCCAGCAAGCTCGGCCTCATCGAGCGCGACCATCCGGTGATCTCCGCCCTGCCCCCGCAGGAGCACGACGAGTGAACCGTCGGCGTCGGCCCTGACGCCGTCCGGCCCTGTGCCTCCCGCGGTCCCGTACGGTTCGCCCCGTGCGGGACCGCGGCGTTTGCGCACCGGCGCCGGCCGGGGCGCCGCCCCCGGGGACGGTCCGCCCCCGAAACCGCCCAGCTCCCGCCCCGCGCCGCGGGATCACGCACCAGAAAGCGAGTCGGTCCGTGCCCACTTTCTCCTCCCGCCTGCCGGAGTTCCCCTGGGACCGGTTGGAGCCGTTCAAGGCCGTCGTGGCGGCTCACCCGGACGGCCCGGTCGACCTCTCGGTGGGCACCCCCGTCGACCCCGTTCCCGCGCTGGTCCGGCAGGCCCTGGCGGAGGCGGCGGACAGCCCGGGCTACCCCACCGTGTGGGGGACCCCGGAGCTGCGGGACGCGCTCGTGGGCTGGTGCGGACGCCGGCTCGGGGCCCGCGGTGTCCGGCACTCCGAGGTGCTTCCGGTGGTGGGATCGAAGGAGCTGGTCGCCTGGTTGCCGACGCAGTTGGGGCTCGGGCCCGGCGACCGGGTCGCCTTCCCCCGGCTCGCCTACCCCACCTACGAGGTGGGCGCGCGGCTGGCCGGTGCCGAGCCGGTGGTGTACGACGACCCGACCGCGCTCGACCCGCAGGGGCTGGCGCTGCTGTGGCTGAACTCCCCGTCCAACCCCACCGGCCGGGTCCTCGCGCCGGGAAAACTGCGCGAGACCGTCGCCTGGGCGCGCCGGCACGGCGTGCTGCTGTTCAGCGACGAGTGCTACCTCGAACTCGGCTGGGAGGCCGAGCCGGTGTCCGTGCTCCACCCCCAGGTGTGCGGTGACAGCTTCGAGGGCGTGGTGGCGGTGCACTCGCTGTCGAAGCGCTCCAACCTGGCGGGCTACCGGGCGGCGTTCCTCGCCGGGGACGCGGCGGTGCTCGGAGAACTGCTGAAGGTCCGCAAGCACGGCGGCATGATGGTTCCCGCGCCGGTGCAGGCTGCCGCGGTGGCCGCGCTGGGTGACGACATCCATGTGCACGAGCAGCGGGCGCGGTACGCGGCCCGGCGCTCCACGCTGCGCGACGGCCTGCTGGAGCGTGGCTTCCGCATCGAGCACAGCGAGGCCTCGCTGTACCTGTGGGCGACGCGGGACGAGCCCTGCTGGGACACCGTGGCGGCGCTGGCGGAGCTGGGCGTCCTGGTCGCCCCGGGGGACTTCTACGGGCCGGCCGGCGACCGCTTCGTCCGGGTGGCCCTCACAGCGACCGACGAGCGGATCGCTGCCGCGGTGCGCCGGCTGGCCGGCTGAAGGCACCGCCCGGAGCAGCCGCCCCGCCCGCGCGCCGTGCGGGGTACGGACGTGACGTGGGTGCGGGTGGTCCGGCTCAGCCGCCCAGCGGGATGCCGCCGATGGAGCCGCCGCCGAGCGAACCGGTGCTGACCGGCAGTGTGTCGGTCGGCAGGCCGGTCTCGGTGAGCGCCTCGGTGGGCAGGCCGCCCTCGGTGACGGTGGTCAGCGCCTTGCCGAGCCCCTTCGCGGAGTCACCGGTGCTGTGCCCCCCGGCCGGCTGCGCAGCCGGGACGGCGGACTTGCCGAAGCTGCCGACGGCCTTGCCGGCGGCCGGGACGGCGGACTTGACCGCCTCCCCGCCGGCTTCGCCGGCGAGGCCGGTCACGTTCTGGGCAGTGCTGTCGAGCCCGTCGCCGAGGTTCTCGCCGTCCAGGTTGCTGAGCCCGCCGAGGTTGGGCCCCTCGGGCAGGTCCACGGCGTTCGCGGAGCCGGCGGCTGCGCCGACGACGGAGGCCGCGCCTGCGGCCGTCAGCAGTGCGCTCTTGGCGATCCGGCGCGTGAAGGACATGATGCTCCTTTGGCGGAGGGAGTTTTTCTTCGGGTCTGTCGCGACGGCGCGGACTCCACTGGATCCGCGTGCGCCGCGATGCGTGCGTCCGGCGGACTCCGCAGGTTCGTGCCCGGTCAGACGCAGTGCCTATCGCACGGGGGCACCGGAAAGTTGCGGTCGACTCGGGTAAAGGATTGGTAACGCGCCCCGCGGCGCGGGCCGGGCAACGTGTGCATTCCGGTCCGGTGCGGAGGGTGGCCGAGCGCGGAGATCCCAGTGGCGGCAAGGATTCACAAGGCTGCCGGGCGGGCGCCGTCCCGCCCCGCCGCGGCGTCAGCACCGCGCCGCGGCGGATGGTCCTTTCGGGGCTGCGGACCGTACTACTGCACGAGCGTCAGTCGCACCTCTGTGCCGCTTTCCTTCTCGTTCTCCTGCCAGCCGTCCGCGGAATGCGACGCGTCCCAGTACCGGTCGCCGAACTCGACGCGGCCGATGCCCATCTCGGAGGCGTTCGCGACCGACCAATGCGCCAGTTCCCAGCCGCGGCGCTCGATCTCCTCCACGCCCGCGCCGTCGGCGGCGGGCACCCGGATCGTCAGCGCGGAGGACGCGGCGCCCCGGCCGGTGCCGGCGGAGCCGCCGGAGGCGTCCACCTCCTCGCCGAACTCCCTGACCAACTTCTCCCGGATCGCCGACCCGATGCCGGGTACGGGCTCCGCGGTGCCCATCCGGCAGCTCAGCGCCGCCGGCCTGCGCCCGGTCAGCGCCGCCGCCAGTGCCGAGGCGTCCGGCTCGTGCTTGGCGTAGGCCTGCGGGAACCCGCTGCGCTGCACGTTCTGCGCCGCGACGGTCAGCGGCAGCCGGGTGTAGCCCGGGACCTCCACCAGCCCCTCGTAGAACCGCCCCGCGGAGTAGACCGGGTCCATGATCTCCTCGACCGTCCCCCAGCCCTGCGAGGGCCGCTGCTGGAAGAGGCCCACCGAATCCCGGTCGCCGTGGTCGATGTTGCGCAGCGACGACTCCTGCATCGCCGTCGCCAGGGCTATCGTCACCGCCCGTTCGGGCAGGTCGCGGGTGGCGGCCACGGCCTGGATGCTCGCGGCGTTCCGCGCCATCTGCGGCTCCAGCTCGAAGGCCTGTGCGCCGTCCTGGCCCGCCACGGTGCAGCGTGCCGGACCGCGCTCGGTCGACTCGTACTGGAGGAACAGATAGCCGCCGACCCCCAGCAGGGCCGTGCCCGCCGCGACGAGACGCCAGCCTCGTCCGCGCTTCTTCGACTGCCCGTCACCCATGCGGCCAGCCTAGCGCCGCCCCGCGGTCGCTCCGTCGCCTGGTGGCAGGGAGCGGCCGGCGCCTCCCGGTAGGGTCGGGCGCATGGCGCCGATCACGCTCGACCTGCAACAGAACGCCGCCCGGCTCACCGCCCAGCTCGTCGACATCCCCTCGGTGAGCGGGGACGAGGCGGCGCTGGCCGACGCGGTGGAGCACGCCCTGCGGGCCCTGCCGCAGGTGACCGTGCTGCGGCACGGCAACAACGTCCTGGCACGCACCGGACTGGGCCGCGCCGAGCGGGTGGTGCTCGCCGGGCACCTCGACACGGTCCCGATCGCGGACAACGTCCCCTCGCGGCTCGAACCGGGTGCGGACGGCGGCTCGGACGTGCTGTGGGGCTGCGGGACCTCGGACATGAAGTCCGGCGTCGCCGTCCAGCTCCGGATCGCTGCCACCGTGCCCGCGCCCAACCGGGACCTGACCTTCGTGTTCTACGACAACGAGGAGGTCGCCGCCCACCTCAACGGCCTCGGCAAGGTCGCCGAGGCCCATCCCGACTGGCTCGCCGGGGACTTCGCCGTCCTGCTCGAACCGTCCAGCGGCGAGGTCGAGGGCGGCTGCCAGGGCACGCTCCGGGTGAAGCTCACGACCACCGGGCAGCGTGCGCACTCGGCCCGCGGGTGGAGGGGCGAGAACGCGATCCACGGCGCGGCCGAGGTGCTCGGCCGGCTCGCCGGCTACCGCCCCCGACGGGTGGTGATCGACGGCCTGGAGTACCGCGAGGGCCTCAACGCGGTCGCGATCGAGGGCGGGGTGGCCGGCAACGTGATCCCGGACGCCTGCACCGTCACCGTCAACTACCGGTACGCGCCCGACCTCGACGGGGACCAGGCACTGCGGCACGTGCACGAGGTGTTCGAGGGCTGCGGCGTGGCGGAGTTCACCGTGGACGACCACAGCGGGGCCGCGCTGCCCGGCCTCGGCCACCCGGCCGCCGCCGCCTTCATGGACGCGGTCGGCGGGGTCGCCCGGCCGAAGTTCGGGTGGACGGACGTCTCCCGGTTCAGCGCCCTCGGCGTCCCGGCCGTCAACTACGGCCCCGGCGATCCCAACCTGGCGCACAAGCGGGACGAGCGGGTCGAGACCGACCGGATCCTGCACTGCGAGGAGCGGCTGCGCGCCTGGCTGACCGGCTGACGGCGGCAGGGCGGTCCGGCGTCCCCCGGAATTCCGTTGCAGGCCACCTCGGCCTGCGTACCCTTGCGCAAGGTTCGAAGCCGGAGGGAGCACGACATGAGCAGCTCAGCGGATGAGCGGGCGCCGCGGGAGCAGCGCCTGGGCCCGGTGGTACGCCGTCGGGGCCAGATGCAGCAGGGCACCACCGACCAACGGTTGCTGGAGGCCACGGGGCCGACCGACTTCGTGCACAAGGACCCCTGGCGGGTGATGCGGATTCAGTCGGAGTTCGTGGAGGGCTTCGGGGCCCTGGCCGAACTGGGTCCCGCGGTGAGCGTCTTCGGCTCCGCACGCATCCGCGAGGGGTCCCCCGAGTACGAGGCGGGTGTCAATATCGGCCGGGCGCTGGCCGAGGCCGGACTCGCAGTGATCACCGGCGGCGGTCCCGGGGCGATGGAGGCCGCCAACCGAGGTGCCTCCGAGGCCGGCGGCACCTCGGTCGGGCTGGGCATCGAGTTGCCCTTCGAGCAGGGCCTCAACCAGTACGTCGACCTCGGGGTGAACTTCCGCTACTTCTTCGTGCGCAAGACCTGCTTCGTGAAGTACTCGCAGGGCTTCGTGGTGCTGCCGGGCGGCATGGGGACCTTCGACGAGCTGTTCGAGGCCATCACGCTGGTGCAGACCGGGAAGATCACCCGCTTCCCGATCGTCCTCTACGGCTCGCGGTACTGGGAGGGGCTGCTGGCCTGGCTCCGGGACACCGTCGGGGTGGAGGGCAAGATCGCACCGGCCGACCTCGACCTGCTCCAGATCACCGACGACGTCGACGAGGCCGTCACGCTGGTGACGAAGTAGTCCCGGCCGCGGTCCGGCGGGACGGCAGCAGGGGCGGCCGTCGTCAGACCAGGCCGCGGCGGGCCACCGCCGGGGGCCGCCGGCCCTGGACGGCCGCGACCATCTCCAGCACCTGCCGCGTCTCGGCGACCTCGTGCACCCGGTAGACCCGGGCTCCGAGCCAGGCCGAGACGGCGGTGCTCGCCAGGGTGCCGATCAGCCGCTCCTTGACCGGCCGGTCCAGCGTCTCGCCGACGAAGTCCTTGTTGGAGAGCGAGACCAGCACCGGCCACCCGGTGGCGGTCATCTCGTCCAACCGGCGGGTGGCCTCCAGCGAGTGGCGGGTGGACTTCCCGAAGTCGTGGCCCGGGTCGATCATGATGCCGTCCGGCCGGACGCCCAGCTCCACCGCGCGCTCCGCCAGCCCGAGCGTCACCCGCAGCACGTCGGCCATCACGTCCCGGTACTCCACCCGGTGCGGCCGGGTGCGCGGCCGTGCGCCGCCCGCGTGGGTGCACACCAACCCGGCTCCGTACCGGGCGGCGACCTCGGCCAGGTGCGGGTCCACACCGCCCCAGGCGTCGTTGAGCAGATCGGCGCCCGCCTCGCAGACCGCCTCGCCCACTTCGTGCCGCCAGGTGTCGACGCTGATCACCACGTCGGGGTGGCGGCGCCGCACCTCCGCGACGAACCCGGCCGTCCGGCGGATCTCCTCTGCGGCGTCCACCTCCTCGCCGGGGCCCGCCTTCACCCCGCCGACGTCGATGATCGCGGCCCCCTCCCTCACCGCCTGCTCCACCCGGGCGAGCGCGGGCTCGTCGCCGAAGGTGGCGCCCCGGTCGTAGAACGAGTCGGGCGTCCGGTTCACGATGGCCATCAGCACGGGCTCGTGCTCGCCGAACTCCCGCCGTCCCAGCCGCAGCATGGATGCTCCCTCTTCCCGCGTTGTCCCGCTGCCGACCCTAAGGGCTGCCCCGTCCTTCCCGCCGGGCGGCTCCCCGCGACAGGCCGGGGGTGCTCCCGGCCTGCTGGGAGCCGTACGTGTCGACCCGCGTGCGGGCCCGCCCCGCCCGACCCGCCGGGGGTGTCCGGTGGACCGGACGGGCGGTCGGCGGCGCCGGACCGGGCGGACGTGGCACGATCGGGGGAGTTTTCCGACGGATCGACTTCGGGGTGATCGCCGTGTTCTGGTTCCTGCTGGCCGCGATGGTGGTGGTGGTCGCGGTGGTCGCGCTCTCCGTCGCCGGTGGTGAGGGTGCGGCGGCGGGCGGGTCCGCGGGCGGCCTCCGGGACGCGGCCCCCGACCGCCTCTCGGCTCCGCTGCCGGTCGACCGGCCGGTGAGCAGACCCGACGTGGTGGCGCTGCGGCTGCCGCTGGCGCTGCGCGGCTACCGGATGGCCGAGACGGACGACGCGCTGGACCGGCTGGGGGCGGAGCTGGCCGAGCGGGACGCCCGGATCGCCGAACTGGAGTCGGCCCTCGCTGGTGCGCAGGCCGCGGCGATGGGCCGTTCCGACCTCTTCCGGAGGCCGGGGCGCGCTGACCGCCGCGCCGCCCCCGACCCCTCCGTACCGGCCGCGGCGCCGGACGACGCCGTCGGCCGGTACGGGGACGACCCGAGCCGGTACGGGGACGACCTGGCCCCGCCCGGGGACGGCTCGGGGCCGCCCGGGGACGGCTCGGGGCCGTTTCCCGGGGCCGCGGGGGTGGAGGACCGGGAACGCCGCGCGGAGCCCGGACAGGGGCCGCACCGGTGAGCGGCCCGGTGGCCGGGACCGACGGACGGCTCCGCTGCCCCTGGGGCGCGGGTGCGCGTGACGCGGAGGCCGACCGGGAGTACCGCGCCTACCACGACACCGAGTGGGGGCTGCCGGTGCGCGGGGACGACGCGCTGTTCGAGCGGCTGAGTCTGGAGGCGTTCCAGTCCGGCCTCTCCTGGCTGACGGTGCTGCGCCGGCGCGAGGGGTTCCGGTCCGCGTTCGCGGGCTTCGGGATCGCCGAGGTCGCGGCCTTCACCGGGGCCGACCGGGAGCGCCTGCTGGCCGACGCCGGCATCATCCGCAACCGGACCAAGATCGACGCCGTCCTGGCCAACGCGCGGCTGCTGGACACCTGGCGTGCCGGTGAGCTGGACGCCCTTGTCTGGTCCTTCGCCCCGGCTGCCGGGCCGGCGCCCGTCACCACCGCGGACGTACCGGCCGTCACCGCGGAGTCCCGCGCGCTCGCGGCGTCGCTCAAGAAGCGCGGGCTCCGGTTCGTCGGCCCGACCACCGCGTACGCGCTGATGCAGGCCTGCGGGCTGGTCGACGACCACCTCGCGTGCTGCTGGCGCCGCGGGACGGGCAGCTCCCCGCCGCCGCGGTGAGCGGCGGACCCGGCGCGCCGCGGTGAGCGGCGGACCCGGCGCGCCGCGGTGAGCGGCGGACCGGCGCGGCGTTCAGCGCCCGGTGAAGAGGGGCTTCTCCTTGCCGACGAACGCGGCCACCGCGATCCGGTGGTCCGCCGAGGAACCGGCGCGGAGTTGGAGCTCCGACTCCTTGGTGAGGGTTTCCTCGAACGCGTGCGAGGCGCCGTGGGCGAGGGCCTCCTTGATCCCGGCGTAGGCCACGGTGGGGCCGGCGGCCAGGGCGCGGGCGACCCGGAGGCCCTCGCCGGGCAGTTCGTCCACCGGCACGACCCGGTGGACCAGCCCCAGCTCCAGCGCCTCGGGCGCGGGCACGCTGCGCGGGAACAGCAGCAGCTCGGTCGCCCGTCCCGGCCCGACGAGGCGGGGCAGCGTCCACGCCATACCGGAGTCGGTGGAGAGCGCCACGCCGGCGAAGGAGGTGTTGAGCGCGGCGGTGTCGGCCATCACCCGGTAGTCGGCGGCGAGGGCGAACCCGAGCCCGGCGCCCGCGGCCACCCCGTTCAGCGCGGCCACCACCGGCTTCGCCATGCCGGCCAGTGTGCGGGCGATCGGGTTGTAGTGCTCCTCGACCGTCGTCAGCGCGTCACCGCCGTGCGACTCCAGCGAGCGGACGTGCTCCTTGAGGTCCTGCCCCACGCAGAAGGCCCGGCCGCTGCCGGTGAGCAGGACCGCCCGCACGGCGGCGTCCGAGGCCGCCTCCCGCAGGGCGTCCCGCAGTGCCTCCTTCGTCGCGGTGTCGAGGGCGTTCATCGCCTCGGGGCGGTTCAGTGTGACGGTCGCGAGACCGTCGGTCAGGTCGTACAGAACGTGGTCGGCCATGGGCACAGCATGGCCGACGCCGGCCGACTGCGACATACCGCCGGGGATGTGAGCTGCGTCAAGCCGACCGCCTACGGAAAGGGGTCGGTATCGCAGCCGGAGTATCCAAATATGCGGTTTTGCGCGCGGCGGTCGGCCGGGGGATCACCACCGCTGTTGGTCATCGGGTCGCGGCATGCGGGATAATGGCGGAGAAGCAATGTGTTCAATGCCGGTGACACGTGCCTGTTCCTGGGCCGCCGGCTGCGATGAGCTGGTTTCAGGAAGGGGAACGAGCATGGCGGCCATGAAGCCGCGAACGGGCGACGGCCCGCTCGAGGTGACCAAGGAGGGGCGGGGCATCATCATGCGCGTTCCGCTCGAGGGTGGCGGACGACTCGTCGTCGAGCTGACCCCGGACGAAGCGGTCGCACTTGGTGAGGAAATCAAGAAGATCTGCGACTGAGCGTGCTGGAGCGCGCAGACCGGCGCTGTTTTCCCCCCGCTGCCCCCGGAGCGCTCCCGCTCCGGGGGCAGCGCTCGTTCCCGCGTCCGCCGGTCTTCAGTCGCTGCGTTTGACGGCGCAGAGCAGGCCGTCGCCCACCGGCAGCAGAGAGGGCAGCAGCTCCTCGCTGTCCCGTACGGTGCGCAGCAGTTCGCGCAGGGTCAGCACCTCGGCGGGCTGGGCCGCCGAATCGACGGTTCGGCCGTCCGCGAACACCCCTTCGAAGCAGACGAGACCGCCGGGACGCAGCAGCCGCAGCGCCTCGTCGAGGTACTCCAGGCACTCGGTGCGGTCGCCGTCGCAGAAGACGAGGTCGTAGCCGCCGTCGGCGAGGCGGGGGAGCACGTCCAGTGCGCGCCCGGGGATGAAGCGGGCCCGGTTGCCGGCGAAGCCGGCTGCCCGGAAGGCCTGCCGGGCGAACTGCTGCCGCTCCGGCTCGACGTCCACGGTGGTGAAGACCCCGTCGGGGCGCATCCCGCGCAGCAGGTGGATCCCCGACACGCCGGTGCCGGTCCCGATCTCGGCGACGGCGCGGGCGTCCGTCGCGGCGGCCAGCAGTCGCAGCGCGGCCCCGGTGCCGTCGGAGACGGCGCGCAGTCCCGCGTCCTCGGCCCGGTCGTGCGCCCAGCTCAGCGCCACGTTCGCGGCGCTGTCGACGGCCTCCACGCCGTACGCGTCGGCGAAGGCCCAGCTCGTCTGCCGGTTGCCGGTAATGTCAACTCTCCCTGTCCCCGTGGACCACGCATCCGTGACTGTAGCCGTTGGCGGCGGGAACCCGCAGATGGGACCGCACGTTGAAGCGGGAAGACAGCGGACCGTGTCGGTGGCCGATTCTCGGGAGCCGGTGGAAGGGGACGGGACCAAATGCTGGCCAAAAATACTTATCCGGAGCTAACGGGCGAGGTGGCTATGGTAGGTGCTCCACTGGACACCACCAGAGCAAACAGGGGAGGTGCGGCTCCGGGCGGGGGCCGGGGGATGCTGAGGCGTCTCCGACGGTCGACCGCCGAGCCAACATCCGTGACCTACACCGCTGACCGTCGTCACGCCACCGATCCCGCGCCCTCCGCACCGGCCACGACTGCGACCTTCGCCACCGGTGCGGACAGCGCGGCGTGGACCCCTCCCTCCTGGGAGGAGATCGTCAGCACGCACAGCGCGCGGGTCTACCGCCTCGCCTACCGGCTCACCGGCAACCAGCACGACGCCGAGGACCTCACCCAGGAGGTCTTCGTCCGGGTGTTCCGGTCGCTGTCCACCTACACCCCGGGCACCTTCGAGGGCTGGCTCCACCGCATCACCACCAACCTCTTCCTGGACATGGTGCGCCGCAAGCAGCGGATCCGCTTCGACTCCCTCGGGGACGACGCCGCGGAGCGGCTGCCCAGCCGGGAGCCCTCCCCGCAGCAGCACTTCAACGACACCCACTTCGACGCCGACGTCCAGCAGGCGCTCGACACCCTGGCGCCGGAGTTCCGGGCCGCCGTGGTGCTCTGCGACATCGAGGGGCTCTCCTACGAGGAGATCGCCGCCACTCTCGGCGTCAAGCTCGGCACGGTCCGCAGCCGCATCCACCGCGGCCGCTCGCACCTGCGCAAGGCCCTCCAGCACCGCTCGCCGGAGCGGCGTGCCGACCAGCGGGCCATGGCCGGGACCTCCGTCGGGGCCCTCGTCCCCGAACCGGAGGGAGGCGGGGTCGCGTGAACGGCGCACCCGAGCCCACCGTGGCCGAGCAGCACCTGGGGGACCGACTCGCCGCGTTGATCGACGGTGAGCTCGACCACGAGGCGCGGGAACGAGTGCTGGCGCACCTGGCGACCTGCCACGGATGCAAGGCCGAGGCCGACGCCCAGCGCAGGGTCAAGAACGTCTTCGCGGACACCGCCCCGCCGATGCCCTCCGACGGCCTCCTGGCCCGCCTGCAGTGCCTGCCGCTCACCGGTGAGGACACCCCCGTCGAGCCGCCGCGGGGCGGTCTGGACTTCTCCTACCTCCCCGCCGGAGAGGCCGGGAGCGTGCTCACCCCGCACCGCGGCTTCCGCGTCCACCGCACCGGCGAGGCCGGGCGCGCCGCCTCACGCGGCAGGAGGTTCGCCTTCGCCGCGGCCGGAGCCGTCTCCCTCGCGGCCGTCGCCATCGGCGGAGCAGTGGGGACGGCCGCGCCCAGCGGCTCGGGCGGTGTCCAGAGCGGCCCGGGAGCGGTCCCGCTGCGCACCGCGCCACCCGGCGTGGAGCGAAGCACCGAACGCCGTGCCGGCGGCCGTCTCGGCGACTCCGGGCCCGCGTTGCTCTCCGTGGCGAACGGCCCGACGATCGCCCCCTCGCCGCGCGAGGTCCGCAACCCGGACGGCCTGGCCCTCGGGCCGGTCTCCGCCGGGCGTACGAGCCTGTTCCGGTCCGCCGGGCTGCTGACGCCGCCGTCGCTGATGGTGCCGTTCGGCCGGGCGACACAACTGCCCCGGCCCCAGCCCCAGCCCGTGCCGCTCCCGGACCCGGCCGGCAGCAGCTCACCGATAGCGGCCTCCCAGGAGCGCTGATCGACACCGGGTGCTCGCTGCGCGGCCCGGCGCACACCTGGTTCAATGCCTTGTCACGGTTCGTACGGATCGCCGGCTCGGCCCGGTGCGGCGGTGGCCACGGGACGGCTCTTCGGGCGGCGTCCGGTGGCCACCCGCCCACGGGTGTCGGCGCAGCGCCCGTCGCCGGCACAGCAGCGGGGGAAGGGCGAGGTGTGGGGAGAGCATGGACGAGGCAAGGGTCGGCGGTATGAGGCCGAGGTGGTGGAAGCGCCCGCAGGGACCGGCGGACGCGTCCGCCGGACACGCGGGCGCCCGAGCCACCGCCGACCCGGTGGCCGGAGGGCTGCCGGCCCAGGCGGGGTCGCCTCGCGCCGTGCAGCGGCCGCTGCACGGCGAGGACCCGTACGGAACCCCGCCGTACGGCGGTCCGGGTCCGTGGGCGCCCGCGCCGCCGGTGCAGCGGCCTCCGGCGGACCCCACCCCGCCGTCCGGTACGCCTTTCACGGCGCCCTCGGCCGCCGCCGAGGACGGAGAGCCCGCAGCGCCGGGCCCGGACGCCCCCGCCCCCGTCCCAAAGGCGGGTGACCCCGTCCCGGAGGCGCCCGCCGCCGAGCCCCCGCCCGGTCCGCCCGCCTCGGTCCCGCCGCCGCAGGCGCCCCCGCCCACCGCTCCGCCCGTCGCGCAGCCAGGGTCGGCGTGGCCCGGATACGACCCGTGGGCGGGCGGGCCGGAGCCCGAGCTGGTGGCACCGCCGGGACCGCGGTCGAGGCGCCGCTCCCTCGCCGTAGGGGCACTGGCTCTGGCGCTGCTAGCCGGTGCGGTCGGCAGCTGGGTCGGGATGGCCCTGGAGCGCAGCGGGGGATTCGGTGACGTCACCCTGCCGCAGGCGCAGCCGGGCACGGTCGAGCGGGCCGACGACAGCGTCGCCGGCATAGCCGCCGCCGCGCTGCCCGGAGTGGTCACCCTGCATGTGGACGGCGGTGGCGAGCAGGGCACCGGGACGGGCTTCGTGCTCGACGACCGCGGCCACATTCTCACCAACCAGCACGTGGTGGGACCTGCGGGCTCCGACGGCCGGATACGCGTCACCTTCAGCAGCGGCGAGACCGCGGGGGCCCGGCTGGTCGGCGGCGACGGCGGGTACGACCTCGCCGTCGTCAAGGTGGACAGCGTCGCGAACCTCAGCCCGCTGCCGCTGGGTGACTCCGACTCCGTGCGGGTGGGGGACCCGGTGGTGGCCATCGGCGCGCCCTTCGACCTGGCCGGCACGGTCACCTCCGGGATCATCAGCGCGAAGGAGCGGCCGATCACCGCCGGAGGGCGGCAGGACGGCAGCGACGTCAGCTACGTGGACGCCCTCCAGACCGACGCGCCGATAAACCCCGGCAACTCCGGCGGCCCGCTGATGGACGCGGGCGGCCGGGTGATCGGGGTGAACAGCGCCATCCGCGCCGCCGACCAGGGCATCGGCTCCCCGGGAGAGCAGCAGAGCGGCTCCATCGGGCTCGGCTTCGCCATCCCGGTCAACCAGGCCACCCGGGTGGCCGAGGAGCTGATCAACACCGGTCGGGCCACCCATCCGGTGATCGGCGTCAGCGTCGACGTCTCCGCGGCGGAGGACGGCGCCCGGGTCGGAACCCGGGACGGTTCCGGGACGGCCGTCGTGCCCGGGGGCCCGGCCGACGAGGCGGGTGTGCGGGAGGGCGACGTGGTCACCGCGGTGGACGGCGCCCGGGTGCGGACGGGGGAGGAGCTGATCGTGAAGATCCGCAGCCACCGCCCCGGCGACCTGCTAGAGCTGACCGTGCGGCGGGACGGCGAGGAACTCTCCCTCGACGTCACGCTCGGCAGCTCCGGGGGCGGCTGACCGCATGCCGCGGCCGCGACCCGGCCGCACCCCGGGTGCCACCGGGGGCGGCCGGGCGGCGGTGTTCGCACGGGTGTCTCCCGCCGTTGCCGGTGGGCCAGGTACCGTGAGGCTGACGGGGTCCCGTCGGCGTCGCGCCGGGGTCATGGACCAGTGAAGGAGCGGCAGGGTGTTCTTCGACATTGGAGCGCTTGAGCTGATCGTGCTCATCGTGCTCGCCGTGCTCGTCTTCGGACCCGAGAAGCTGCCGAAGGTGATCCAGGACGCCGCGTCGTTCATCCGCAAGGTGCGCCAGTTCTCCGACAGCGCGCGGGACGACATCCGCAGCGAGCTCGGTCCCGAGTTCAAGGACTTCGAGTTCCAGGACCTGCACCCCAAGCGCTTCGCGCAGAAGCACCTGATGGAGAACGAGGAGCTGGGGCTCAGGGAGATCCGCAACAGTTTCGACATGCGCAAGGAGCTGGCCGAGGTCGGCGACGCCGTGGACATCAAGAAGAACGGCTCCGCCGCGGGGAACGCGGCCGGGACCGGCGCCGCGGCCGACCTCTCGGACCGGTTGCGCAAGAAGGAACCGCGGGCCGCGGTGGAGCCGCCTCCGTTCGATGCGGATGCCACCTGACGCCTGTTTGTACGCCCCCCGCCACCCGTTGTGATTCCTCTCATCCTGCGGCATGCCCGACACAACCCTTCCGGGTGGCTATCCTCCCTGTGTCCGGGGTCGGGCCGTCCGAGGGGGGCAGGCCGCCCACGACGCAGGGCAACAAGGAGGCTTCGCGCAGATGGAGACGACCAGTCGGACGGACGCGCCGCAGCGCGTGACCGCCGCGCCCGCTCCGGGGCGCACGGTGGACGGCTACCGAGCGGCCGGATTCCCGTGGTACGGCCTGGATGACGCGTACACCGGGCCCCGCTGGCTGATGCAGGTCGGCGCGGGCGCGGACGGCACCGTGGAGCACGGCGCCACCGGACACGGCGAGGAACCGTCCTGGCGGGCGGAGACCAGCCCCGAGGAGCAGCGGTTCGCCGTGGTGGTGACGGTGGCGAGCCGGCCGGTCAGACGCAGCGCCGACGGCACCGGGGTGCTGGAGGCGACCTCCGTGTCGTCCTCGGCGTGGCTGGCGGGTTCGGGGCTGCTGTCCTGCACCTGGCCCTCCCAGATGGAGCGGGCGCTGCGGCAGGACTGGCTCGACCAGCAGACCGACATCGCCTGGGACCTCGCCGACCACCTCGACGGCGACGGCTGGTCCACCCTCTCGCTGCCGGTGGACGGCGTGCCGACCGACTTCCGCTACCGGGAGTCGGAGTACGGCTGGGTGCTGGCGGGCGCGGCGGGCACGGACGTGCACCTGGGCGCCTACGGCCGGGGTCTGAGCGCCTACGGGCTCGGCTTCTCGGTGATCGAGGACCTCGCGGCGTACGCGCGGTGAAAACGGCCCCGGCGGTGCCCCCGCCGGGACGGTCCGGGCGGGGGCGACCGTCCCCGCCCGTCGGAGCGGCGGGACGGGCCCCGCCGCCGCTCGCCCGGACGTCAGCCGGACCCCGGGGCGCCGGAGGGGCGCGGCCCTCAGAACTTGTTGGTCGGGGTGAGCCCCAGCGACATCCCGGTCAGACCGCGCTCGCGGCCGCCGAGCTTCCCCGCGACCGAGCGAATCGCCGCTCCGGCCGGCGACTCCGGGTCGGTGAGCACGACCGGCTTGCCCTCGTCACCGCCCTCCCGCAGTCGTACGTCGATCGGGATGGCACCGAGCACCGGCACCTGGGACCCGGTGGTCCTGGTCAGCCCCTCGGCGACCCGCTGGCCGCCGCCGGTGCCGAAGACGTCGATCATCTCGTCGCAGTGCGGGCACGGCAGGCCGGACATGTTCTCCACCACGCCGACGATCTTCTGGTGCGTCTGCACCGCGATCGACCCCGCGCGTTCGGCGACCTCGGCCGCCGCCTGCTGCGGCGTGGTGACCACGAGGATCTCGGCGTTCGGGATCAACTGCGCCACCGAGATGGCGATGTCGCCCGTACCGGGCGGCAGGTCGAGGAGCAGGACGTCCAGGTCACCCCAGTAGACATCGGCGAGGAACTGCTGGAGCGCACGGTGCAGCATCGGCCCGCGCCACACCACGGGGGCGTTGCCGGGAGTGAACATGCCGATCGAGATGACCTTCACCCCGTTCGCCGAGGGCGGCATGATCATGTCGTCCACCTGGGTGGGGCGGCCTTCCGCGCCCAGCATCCGGGGCACGGAGTGGCCGTAGATGTCGGCGTCCACCACTCCGACCTTGAGGCCGTCGGCGGCCATCGCCGCTGCCACGTTGACCGTGACCGAGGACTTGCCGACGCCGCCCTTGCCCGAGGCCACGCAGTACACGCGGGTCAGCGAGTTCGGCTGGGCGAAGGGCACCTCGCGCTCGGCCTGGCCGCCACGCAGCGAGTTCCGCAGCTCCTTGCGCTGCTCGTCGCTCATCACGTCCAGCTCGACCTCGACGCCGGTCACCCCGGGCACGCCCTGGACGGCCTCGGTCACCCGGGAGGTGATGGTCTCCCGCATCGGGCAGCCCGAGACGGTGAGGTAGATGCCGACGGCGACCGCGCCGTCGGCCGCGATGTCGACGGATTTCACCATGCCCAGATCGGTGATCGGCCGGTGGATTTCCGGGTCGTCCACCGTCGCGAGCGCGCTGCGCACCGCGTCCTCGGTGGGCGCTGATCCGTACGTGTCGGTAGCCATACGACGATGGTACGGCGCCGGTGCCGCCGTGCCGAAAGCCCCGGGGCGGCCTGCCGCGCCCAGTGGCCGCGGCAGGGGATAGGGTGCGGGTGCTCCGGCCTCGTCACACCAGGAGGAACAGCCGACGTGACAGCAAGTGCTCGCACCCGGCGTGCGGTTCTGGCGGGAGCCGCCTGTGCGGGGCTCGTGCTGAGCGGCTGTGCCGGGGAGGATCCGGACGCCGGGACGAACGGGGTCGGGAAGCTCCCCGCCGAGAAGATCGAGCAGCGGGCGCTGAAGGCCGCCGAGTCGGCGGAGGCGGTCCGGCTCTCCGGCAGTGTGACCAGCCAGGGGCGCACCTACCGGCTCGACATGCGGCTGGGCACCGGCGGCGGGGTGGGCGAGGTCGCCGCCGAGGGCGGTTCCCGGTTCGAGCTGCTCCGGGTGGAGAAGGACCTCTTCCTCAGGGCGGACGCGGACTTCTGGGTGCACCAGGAGAAGGACGGCGAGGAGCTCTCCGAGAGCGACCGGGCCGCCGCGGGGAAGCTGGAGGGGAAGTACGTGAAGGTCCCGTCCGGCGATCCGGCCTACGACCAGTTGAGCGGTTTCACGGAGCTGGGCGTCATGATGGACGGCCTGCTCGTCCTCGACGGCAAGCGCGAGACCGGGGAGCGCACCGAGGTGGACGGGAAGCGGACCATCCGGGTGGTGGCCGGCGAGGGGGCGGGCGGGAAGCTCGACGTGTCGCTCATGGGCACCCCGTACCCGCTGCGGCTGGAGCGCGGCGGAAACGGCGGCGTGGTGGAACTGGGCGAGTGGAACAAGGAGTTCACGCTGCGCGCACCAGAGAGCGATCAGGTGGTCGACTACGGCAAGAGCATCACCGCGGACGACTGACCGGTGCGGCGGACCCCGTCCGCACGGGCCCCGTCCGCACGGGCCCCGTCCGCACCAGCCTCAGGAGTGCTTGCGGCGGCGGAACAGCAGTGCGGGCAGGGCGGCGGGCGCGGGCTCGCGGGTCGTCGCCGGGGTGGGCAGCGGGACCGCGTGCGAGGGGGTGTCCGGAACCGCGCCGGGCTGCTCGACCAGGTCGCCGGCAGGTTCCAGCCGCAGCACGCGGCACTCGCGCGCCCACCGCTCGGGCAGCGTTTCGGTGTCCGGCGCGTTGAGCCGCTTGCCCCGCAGCTCCTCGACCGCGGCCGTCCACGACGTGCTGTGCGGCTGCGGCTCGGCCACCCGCGCGGGCCAGACCACCAGCCGCCCGCCCTTGTCCTTGCTGCGCACCGAGACCGTCGCGGCGCCGCCGTCCACCAGTCCCAGACCGGTCAGCGGCTGCTCGCGCACCCCGGCGGCGCCGGGGCCCCCGGACTCGGACTCCCCGCCCGCGGCTCCCACCAGGCACACCGCGCCGTCCTGCCACACGTGCCACAGGGGCCGGGCCGGTCCCTGTGGGCCGCGGACCCAGACCATCGCGGACTTCTTGGCGGACTCCTCGATGAGCGCCCGTGCGAAGAGCGGCAGCGCGGCTGACTCGGTCATGGGGCGAGCCTATCGCGCGGGCCGTCCCGGACCGCGGACGGTCAGTACCGCGAACCCGGTATGCGCCTTACGCTGGGCTCTGCGAAAACCCCGGGCCAGACGTTCGGGGCGGACGTTCGAAGAAGATCCCCGAGAGGAGCACCCGTGCCATCCGTCGAGCAGCGCGACCCCGGCGCGCGCAGGCCGTCCGGCCGCACCGGCGGAGCCGCGCCCGGCACTCCCGGCACGGGCGTGGACCTCTTCCTGCTCGCGGTCGCCGTCTCCGGTATCTCGCTCTCCGCCCCGCTCATCGCGGCGACCGCGGCCCCGGCCCTGGCCATCGCCTTCTGGCGGAACGCCATGGCCGTGGGGGTGCTCGCGCCCGTGGCCCTCCTCCGGCACCGCGCCGAGCTGCGCGGGCTGAGCCGCCGCACCCTGCTGCTCGCCGGCGCCGCCGGTGCCCTGCTGGCCCTGCACTTCGCCCTGTGGCTGCCGAGTCTGCACATGACCTCGGTCGCCTCCTCCACCGCGCTGGTGACCACCACCCCGATCTGGACCACGGTGCTGCTCCGGCTGCGCGGGCACCGGCCGCCGTCGATGGTCTGGGCCGGCACCGCCGTCGCCTTCGCCGGGGTGCTGCTGCTGACCGGCGTCGACCTCTCGCTCTCGCCGCGCGCCCTCGCCGGCGACGCCCTCGCCCTCGCCGGCGGGATGGCGGCGGCCGGGTACGTGCTGCTCGGCGCGGAGGTGCGGCGGACGGTCTCCACCACGACGTACACCTTCGTCTGCTACACGACGACTGCCCTGCTCCTGCTCGTCGCCTGCTTGTTGTCCGGAGCGGACCTCGGGGCCGGCTACAGCGGCGAGACCTGGCTGAAGCTGGCCGTGCTGACGCTGGCAGCGCAGTTGCTCGGCCACTCGCTGATGAACCGGGTGGTGCGCGGGCTCGGTCCCTCGGTGACCTCGACGGCCATCCTGCTGGAGACGCCGGGTGCGGCCGTCATCGCGGCTCTCTGGCTCGGGCAGACGCCGCCCGCGGTCGCCTACCCGGCACTCGCGGTGATCATGGTCGGTCTGCTCGTGGTGCTGCGCGGATCGGCCCGGGGCACCGCACCGCGGGCCGCTGTCCCGGTACCGGTGGCACCGGCGGAGGCACCGGCCGAGGGACGGCGGCAGCGCACCGGGAGCGCCGACCGCACGTGACCCCTGCACGGACGCGGCCCGTGCCGGCAGCCGCCCGCGTCCGTGCGTGGTCGGGCGGCCCTCGCCGACAGCCCCGGTTCCGCGGGATCAGAGCCAGCCGTTGCGCCGGAACCCGCGGTGGATCGTGTAGCAGATGACCACGATGGAGCAGAGCACCACCGGGTAGCCGTACCTCCAGCGCAGCTCCGGCATGTAGTCGAAGTTCATCCCGTAGACGCCCGCGATCATGGTCGGGACGGCGAAGATGGCCGCCCATGCAGTGATCTTCCGCATGTCCTCGTTCTGCGCGACGGTCGCCTGTGCCAGGTTCGCCTGGAGGATCGAGTTGAGCAGGTCGTCGAAGGAGAGCACCTGCTCGTTGACCCGGGTCAGGTGGTCGGCGACGTCCCGGAAGTAGTTCTGGATGTCCGGGTCGATCACCCGCATCGGGCGCTCGCTGAGCAACTGCATCGGGCGCAGCAGCGGCGAGACCGCCCGCTTGAAGCCCAGCACCTCGCGCTTGAGCTGGTAGATGCGGCCCGCGTCACCGCCTCGGGCGGACTTGCCGCCCGGCGGCGAGAAGACGTCCGTCTCCACCTCGTCGATGTCGGTCTGCACGGCGTCGGCGACGGCGAGGTAGCCGTCCACCACCTGGTCCGCGATGGCGTGCAGGACCGCGGACGGGCCCTTGGCCAGCAGCTCCGGGTCGTCCTCCATCCGGTGCCGCAGGGCCCGCAGCGAGCCCTGTACGCCGTGCCGGACGGTGATGATGTAGTCGCGGCCGGTGAAGCACATCACCTCGCCGGTCTCCACCACCTGGCTGCTGGCGGTCAGTTCGGCGTGCTCGACGTAGTGCAGCGTCTTGATCACGGTGAAGACGGAGTCGTCGTACCGCTCCAGCTTCGGCCGCTGGTGTGCCTGGACGGCGTCCTCCACGGCCAGCGGGTGCAGTCCGAACTCCTGGGCGATGCCGGAGAACTCGTGCTCGGTGGGCTCGTGCAGCCCTATCCAGACGAACTCCTGCCCGCCGCCGGCCCGGACCCGGTCCAGGGCGTCGGCCGGGGAGAGTTGCTCCTCGCAGCGCCGGCCCGCCCGGTAGACGGCGCAGTCCACCACGGCGCTGGGGACGGCGTGCCCGCCACGTCCGGCGTCGCAGGAGTCGTACGGACGTCCGCGCCCCCGGCGGCGGGCGGGGCGGACGGCGGCACGCAGGTCACGGATCATCGACATGCTGGGCTCCTTCGCGAAGGTCGCGCGGAAACGAGCCGTCAGCGGCGGGAGGGGTACTGCACTGTCCGGATTGAGGGCCTACGGCAGTGCCGGGCGCAGGCGTCCGGGGCCGGAAGTCCTCAAAGCGGGCACCGCGGACTCAGCGCCGCTGCCGGAGTGAGGGGTGACTGCTATTGCACGGTCGACTTGGATCCATGTGAGTCCCCACCTCCTCCGGTCGATCCCCGTTGGGGGATGATGTGCGCCAGCCTTGACAGACGGTTCACGGTAACACCGTCATCCTGCCGGAATGACTGATTCCGGCCTGTTGCGGCCGCTTCTTTTCCCAAAACTCACAGGACCTAAACTCGCCACATGACAAAAGTTCTCGAACTGGTCGAGGCCCGGCTGGGAGCGGTGCTCGGCGAACCCGACGCCAGGGCCGCCGTCACCTTCGTCGGAACCGACCGCGTCGAGGTACTGCGCTTCGGCCACGACGGCCCGGACGGCCCGGTCGTCCGCTACGTCACGCTCGGCATGTCCGCAGCCCCGATGGCCGACCCCGTCGCGGCGCTGGCCGATCCGGAGCGCGGCCCGCGGGCCGAACTCCTGCTCTCCGTGCGGGCGGTGCCCACCGAGACCGCCGACACCGACAAGGTGCTGCGGGGGCTGGCGGTGCTCGCGGCGTCCCCCCAGGTCGAGGGCGTCGTCGTGGCGCCCGGGGCGTCCCTCGACCTCGGTGGGCCGCTGTGGCCCGGAGCGCCCTTCAGCTCCGTCCTGGTCGCGGAGCCCGGCGGAGTGGTGCCCGACCTCGCCCTGACGGAGCCGCTGGAGCCGGTGCGCTTCCTGCCACTCCTGCCGATGACCGGCAACGAGGCTGCGTGGAAGCGTGCCAGGGGTGCCGAGGCCCTCCGGGAGCGCTGGCTCGCGCACGGCACGGACCTGCGCGACCCGGTGCGCCGATCGGTACCCCTGGCCGGGTGATCGTCCTTGACGAAGCCGCCCCGGGGTAGGACCGTGGTGCTTCATGAGGGGCGAACCCAGTTGCCCGAAGTGCGGTGGCCGGGTCAGGGCGCCCGGTCTCTTCTCCGACGCCTGGCAGTGCGACGTGCACGGCACGGTGCACCCGCTCCAGCCCGTGATACCGCCGAGCGTCGACGCACTGGGCGTCGTCGTCAACCGCACCCGCGTCCCGGTGTGGATGCCGTGGCCGCTCCCGGTCGGCTGGCTGTTCAGCGGTGTGGTCTGCGCCGGTGACGACCGCAGCGGCGGACGCGCCACGGCTGTCGCCTGCTCCGGCCCCGCCCCGCTCGGCGGGCCGGGCGAGCTGATCCTCGTCGCGGAGGAACTCGGCGTCGGCCTCGGAGCCCGGTACGCGGGCCTCCCCGGGCCCGACCCCGGTCCGTACCTGGAGGTCGACAAGCCGCCGCACGCCAAGGTGCTCGCCGCCGGCCGACCCACGCCCCTGTGGAACGTCCGGGGCGTCCCCGACGATCGGGCGGTCTTCGCCGGGGAGGCGTGCGGTCTCTGGCTGTGGGCGGTCGTCTGGCCCGCCGAGTCCGGGCTGCTGATGTACGACGAACTGGTGCTCACCGACCTGCGGGACGCCGGGGCAGAGAGAGACCTGCTGCCTTGCGGCGCCCTCTCGCCGCGCATCCTCGGCTGAACCGGCCCGTCCCCGCGCCCGGGGCGGGCGCCGGACGGCGGGGACGGCGGTTGCTCTACCCTGGGACCGGCAACCGGCCCGGCCCCTCCGGCCGCCGGGAGCGCCCGCCGACCGACCATCCGCCGTCCCACGCCGCTGGAGCACCGCCGTGCGCATCGACCTGCACACCCACTCCACCGCTTCCGACGGCACCGACAGCCCGGCCGAGCTGGTGCGCAACGCCGCAGCCGCCGGACTGGACGTGGTGGCGCTCACCGACCACGACACGGTGGCCGGCCACCGCGAGGCAGCCGAGGCCCTGCCGCCCGGCCTCACCCTCGTCACCGGAGCGGAACTGTCCTGCCGGCTGGACGGGGTCAGCCTGCACATGCTGGCGTACCTCTTCGACCCGGAGGAGCCCGCGCTGGCGGCCGAGCGCGAGCTGGTGCGCGACGACCGGGTCCCGCGCGCCCGCGGCATGGTGGCCAGGCTTCGGGAACTCGGCGTCCCCGTCACCTGGGAGCGGGTGCGGGAGATCGCTGGCGACGGCGCCATCGGGCGCCCGCACATCGCCACGGCGATGGTCGAGGCCGGTGTCGTCACCTCTGTCTCGGACGCCTTCACTCCGGAGTGGATCGCCAACGACGGCCGCGCCTACGTGGACAAGCACGAACTCGACCCCTTCGACGCGCTCCGGCTGGTCAAGGGAGCCGGGGGTGTGGCCGTCTTCGCCCATCCGCAGGCGGTCAAGCGCGGCGAGTGCGTTCCGGAGGAGGCGATCGGCAAGCTCGCCGAAGCCGGTCTGGACGGCCTGGAAGCCGACCACATGGACCACGACCCGGCGACCCGGACGCGGATGCACGCGATGGCCGCGGACCTGGGGCTGCTCGCCACCGGGTCCAGCGACTACCACGGCAGCCGGAAGACCTGTGTCCTGGGCGAGCACACCACCGCCCCCGAGGTCTACGCGGAGATCGCGGCCCGGGGCTCCGGCGCCGCCCCGCTGACCGGCTGAACCGCCGCTCGCCGTCGGGCGCCCGACGCCCGCCCCCTTCCCGTGCCTTCTCCCCGGCCCCCCGCGGCCCCGGCCGACCGCGTGCGCGGCGGCCCCGATCCCTTGCGGCACGCGGTGCCCCACTGCCCGCCGTCCGCTCCGCTTCCCTCACCCAAGGCACCGCCATGATCGACTTCGCCGTATTCGGCTCGCTCTTCCTCACCCTCTTCGTGATCATGGACCCGCCGGGCGTCACCCCGATCTTCCTGGCCCTCACCTCCGGACGGCCGGTGAAGGTGCAGCGCCGGATGGCCTGGCAGGCGGCGCTCGTCGCGTTCGGCGTCATCGCGCTGTTCGGGCTGTTCGGCAAGCAGATCCTGGACTACCTGCACGTTTCGATGCCCGCCCTGATGGTCGCCGGCGGTCTCCTGCTGCTGCTCGTGGCACTCGATCTGCTCACCGGCAAGACGGACGAGCCGCAGCAGACCAAGGAGGTCAACGTCGCCCTGGTGCCGCTCGGCATGCCGCTGCTCGCCGGGCCGGGAGCGATCGTCTCGGTGATCCTGGCCGTCCAGCGGGCCGACGGCGTCGAAGGCCAGGCGGCCGTCTGGGCTGCCATCGTCGCGATGCATCTGGTGCTGTGGCTGACGATGCGCTACTCGCTGGTGATCGTCCGGCTGATCAAGGAGGGCGGAGTGGTGCTGGTCACCCGGCTTTCCGGCATGCTGCTCTCGGCCATCGCTGTGCAGCAGATCGCCAACGGCGTCACCCGGTTCGTCCAGGGCGGCTGAACCGCCGCCGGACCCGCCGCCCCGGGGCGCCGCCCGTCGTCCGTGACGGAGGGGAGGCCGCGTTCCCCGCCGCTCCGCGGGGCGCCGCCCGCACGGAGCCGGTCGGCGCGGCTGAGGCGTCATTCCGGGCGGTCGAGCCAGAACGCCTCCAGCGCCGACGCGGTGGCCTCCGGCTGCTGGGCGGCGGGGGAGTGCTCGGCCCCCGCGACGATCCCGCGCCGCGCCCCCAGCCGTGCGGCCATCGTGTCCATCTCCTCGACGGGCCAGGCGTAGTCGACCGCGCCCGACAGCACCAGCACGCGCAGCGGCACCTCGGCCAGGGCGTCCACCCGGTCGGGCTCCTCGCTCAGTCGGCGTCCCGTCGCCAGCAACTGCGCCGGCGCGGTGGCCAGCCACCGCTCGCGCAGGAAGTCGTTCACCTCGGAGAGAGTGGCCTCGTCGGCCGCCTCCGGCGGGTCGAGCTGCCGCATGGCCTGCCACACCTCGGGCATGCCCATCGCGCCCAGCGCCGCGATCAGCAGCCGCAGCCGCTCGCGCTGGCCCGGGCCGACGGCCGCCGGGCCGCTGCTCATCAGTGTGAGCGAACGGAACGGGGCGTGGTCCCGCAGTACCGCGGCCCGGGCGATCAGCCCGCCGAACGAGTGGCCGACCAGATGTACCGACCCGCCGAGCGCCGCCGCCTGCGCCAGCAGGTCCGCGGCGAGCTCGTGCAGCGCGTAGGCGGCCTCCTCGTCCGGCCCCCCGGACTCGTACTGACCGCGGCCGTCCACCGCGACGACCCGGAAACCGGCGTCGGCGAGCGGGCCGAGGACCGCGAGGAAGTCCTCCTTGCTGCCGGTGAACCCCGGTACCAGCAGGGCGGTGCCCCGTCGGGCGGAGCCCGCGTCCAGTACGGCGAAGTCCCCGCGCGCGGTGGGCAGCCGACCGGACCGTGCGCCGGGCGGCAGTCTCAGAGACGGCGGCTTGCTCATACCGGGGACGCTACCGCTCGCGCCGGACGGTCCGTCGACCGGCCCGGCGGCGTGCCGGCGCACGCGAAGAGGCCGGCCCATCGCGGGCCGGCCTCTTCTGGTGGTGCTGTGCGAGGTGCGCCGCGTCGCCGTGGGGTGGCGCCCTGCCTACGGGGCCCGTGGGCCCCTGCCGCCGGTGTCCCGTCCTCGTTCAGGCGGTGGCAGCGTCACCCGGGGCCGAGGCGGCGGCGCCGGCCGAACGGGTGCGACGGCGGCGCCGCGGTTTGCGGGCCTCGTCCCCGGAGCCCGCCTCGGGTCCGGGTGACGCCGCCGGGGTGTCGGCTGCCGCCGCTGCGGGGGCGGAGGCCGCGGGGGCCGCTCCGGCGGGCGCGGGGGCGCCGGAGGACCCGGAACGCGAACGCCGGCGGCGCCGGGGCTTCGCCGGAGCGGAGGCACTCTCGGCGCCGCTCTCGGCGGCGGGGGTCTCGGCGGCCGGGGTGCCGCCGCCCTCCGCGGACTGCCCGCCGCGGGTGCGGCGGCGCTGCCGCGGGGCCCGGGTGCGTGCCGGCCGCTCCTCGACGGCTGCCGTCGCGCCGCGTCCGCCGCGGCCGCGGGGCGACTCGCCCAGGTCCTCTACTTCCTCGGCGGAGAGACCGGCCCTGGTCCGGTCGGTCCTGGGCAGTACGCCCTTGGTGCCGGCCGGGATGCTGAGCTGCTCGTAGAGGTGCGGCGAGGTGGAGTAGGTCTCCTCCGGGTCGGAGAGGTTCAGCTCCAGCGCCTTGTTGATCAGCTGCCAGCGCGGCAGGTCGTCCCAGTCGACGAGCGTGATCGCGATGCCGGAGTTGCCGGCCCGACCGGTGCGGCCGATGCGGTGCAGGTAGGTCTTCTCGTCCTCGGGGGTCTGGTAGTTGATCACGTGGGTGACCCCCTCGACGTCGATCCCGCGGGCAGCGACGTCAGTGCAGACGAGGACGTCCACCTTGCCGTTGCGGAAGGCGCGCAGCGCCTGCTCGCGAGCGCCCTGGCCGAGGTCGCCGTGCACGGCCCCGGAGGCGAAGCCCCGGCGCGCGAGCTGGTCGGCGACGTCGGCGGCGGTGCGCTTGGTGCGGGTGAACACCATGGCGAGCCCGCGGCCCTCGGCCTGGAGGATTCGGGCGACCATCTCCGGCTTGTCCATGTTGTGCGCGCGGAAGACGTGCTGCTTGGTGTTGGCAACCGTGGCGCCCAGGTCGTCCGGGGCCGTCGCCCTGATATGGGTGGGCTGCGCCATGTAGCGGCGGGCCAGTGAGATCACCTGGCCGGGCATCGTCGCCGAGAACAGCATCGTCTGCCGCTTCCCGGGGAGGTGCTGGATGATCTTCTCGACGTCCGGCAGGAAGCCGAGGTCCAGCATCTCGTCCGCCTCGTCGAGGACGAGCGACCTGACGTGGGAGAGGTCCAGCTTGCGCTGACCGGCAAGATCGAGCAGGCGGCCGGGGGTGCCGACGACGACGTCCACGCCCTTCAGGAGGGCCTCGACCTGGGGCTCGTAGGCCCGGCCGCCGTAGATCGGCAGGACCCGCACGTTGCGGACCTTGCCCGCGGTGAGCAGGTCGTTGGTGACCTGCTGGCAGAGCTCGCGGGTGGGGACGACCACGAGTGCCTGCGGGGCCACGGTGAGCTGCTCGGGCGTCGCCCGGCCCGCCTCGACGTCCGCTGGGACGGTGACGGCCTCCAGCAGCGGGAGCCCGAAGCCCAGGGTCTTGCCGGTGCCGGTCTTGGCCTGGCCGATGACGTCCATTCCGGTGAGGGCCACCGGAAGAGTCAGTTCCTGGATGGGGAAGGGGGTCAGAATGCCGACGGCTTCAAGTGCCTCGGCGGTTTCGGGGAGGATTCCGAGGTCTCGGAACGTGGTGGTGGACAGGATGCTTGCCTCTTCTGTGAGACGCGGCACCAGGCGGCGAGGCGGGTCGTACCGCGCCCGCGCGCTCTTCGGCGCAGCGCAGGACCACTAGCTCTCGCTCAAGCGCTTGCACCGCGCGAGCGGCCCCTCAGCCGGAGGGGAGGGCGGTCTGGTCGGAGCCGATCGTGCCACCGACCGGGCATCCGCATTCGTGAGCACGCCCGTCGCAACAGGCGGACTCCATATCACTGTACCCCGAATCCTCGCGGCTGTACCGGGGCGATTGTTCCGCAGGCGGCACGAAAGCAGACAGAGGTGTGCTCCGATGGGGTTTCGCAGCAGGTGAGGGGGATATCGTGCGCAGCATGGAGACGTCTGACACCTCAGGGGTCCCGGACCCGTCCGGGACCGAGTCGCAATCCGCCGCGGCCGGTGGGCCGCGGCCCACGCCCTCCGCGGCCTCCGTACCGGTTGCGATCGCCGAGCAGGACTGGGAGACCGCCGCACGCGAACCGCAGTACCGCGAGGCCGTGGTCGACCTGCTGGGAGTCCTCGCCTACGGCGAGCTGGCGGCCTTCGAGCGGCTCGCCGAGGACGCCAAGCTGGCCCCCTCGCTGGCGGACAAGGGCAGACTGGCCGCGATGGCGTCCGCCGAGTTCCACCACTTCGACACCCTGCGGGAACGACTGACGGCCATCGACGCCGACCCGACGCGGGCCATGGAGCCCTTCGTGGCCTCGCTCGACGAGTTCCACCGGCAGACGGCGCCCTCGGACTGGCTGGAAGGGCTGATCAAGGCCTACGTCGGGGACTCCATCGCCTCGGACTTCTATCGCGAGGTGGCCGTCCGGCTGGATTCCGACACCCGGGCGCTCGTGCTGCGGGTGCTCGCCGACACCGGGCATTCCAGCTTCGCGGTGGAGCGGGTGCGGGCCGCGATCGAGGCCGACCCGCGGGTGGGCGGCCGGCTCGCCCTGTGGGGGCGGCGGCTGATGGGGGAGGCGCTCTCCCAGGCCCAGCGGGTCGTCGCCGAGCGGGACGCGCTGTCCACCATGCTCGTCGGCGGTGTGGCGGGCGGCTTCGACCTGGCCGAGGTGGGGCGGATGTTCTCCCGGATCACCGAGGCGCACACCAAGCGGATGGCGGCCCTCGGTCTGGCCGCCTGACCGGACCTGACCGTTTGACCGGGCCGGGGCGTCAGCCCCCCAGCGGAGCGGTGGTCGGCGCGGGCCGCCGGACGTCCAGCAGGAGCGAGGTCAGCGCGACCGCTACCGCCACCGCCAGGAGCGAGGCGAGCAGCAGGTTCCCCGGGCCGAGCACCGCGCGGGTCACCAGGCCGCCCAGCGCGCCGGCGCCGGCGCCGGTGGCCAGCAGCAGTGGACGGCTGCCGAACCGGTGTGGCAGCCAGCGCAGGGCGGCCACTGCCACCACCAGTCCGAGGGTCACGGAACTGAGTGTCTCCGCGAGCATGGCGGCCTCCCGATCCGGTGGGCAAAGCAGGACGTTCCCGGTCTACCCAACCCGCCCGGCGTACGAAACGGCGGCCGGGAGGAATCATCTCCCGGTCGCCGTCCGCGGGGCTGTTCGGTGCTGTGCGCTTGCGTCAGCCCGCGCCGAACCCCACCCTCCGGGCCGTCGACTCGCCGATGTCGACGTACGCCAGCCGGTCTGCCGGCACGAGTACCTTGCGTCCGTGCGCGTCCACCAGGCTGAGCAGACCGGTCTTCCCGGTCAGCGCCTCGGCCACGGTGCTCTCGATCTCCTCGGGAGACTGCGTGCTCTCCAAGGTGAGCTCGCGGGGCGCGTGCTGCACGCCGATCTTGACCTCCACGCCTATGTCCTTCCGACGGTCAGTGGGGTGCGCGGTCAGCCGCGCTGTACCCGGCCCACACTAGCCCGCATCCGGTGCCGGTCGGCGCGGCTCCCGCCACGCCGGAAGCGAACACCGGCCCGGGGCGGCCGCTCACTCGTGCAGGGGGAAACCCGCGATGCCCCGCCAGGCCAGCGAGGAGATGAGTTCCGCGGCGGTGTCGCGCGGGATCTTGCGCCCGGAACCGAGCCAGTAGCGGGCCGTGATCTGCGCCAGTCCGCACAGGCCGACCGCCAGGAGCTCGGACTCGTCCGCCGGGAGGTCGGTGTCCTCAGCGATCACCGCGGTGACCGCCTCCGCGCACTCCAGGCTCACCCGGTCGACCCGCTCCCGCACGGCCGGCTCGTTCGTCAGGTCGGACTCGAAGACCAGCCGGAAGGCGCCGCCTTCGTTCTCCACGAACGCGAAGTAGGCTTCCATGGTCGCCGTGACGCGGAGCTTGTTGTCCGTGGTGGAGCTCAGCGCGGCGCGCACGTCCTGGAGCAGCGCCTCGCAGTGCTGGTCCAGCAGCGCCATGTAGAGGTCGAGTTTTCCGGGGAAGTGCTGGTAGAGCACCGGTTTGCTGACCCCGGCGCGGTCGGCGATGTCGTCCATCGCCGCAGCGTGGTACCCCTGCGCGACGAAGACCTCCTGCGCGGCTCCGAGCAACTGGTTGCGCCGTGCCCGGCGCGGCAGGCGCGTACCCCTGGGGCGTGCCTCGGTCTGCTCGATGGCTGTCACGCCGCCTCCCTGGATCGTTCTGCGCGCGAAGTGCCCGCACGGGCCATCGTACTTTTGGGTAACCGGACTGTGCGCCACGGAGCGGCAGTTTTCCACTCCGCGGCCGCCCCGGAGAGGATTCAGCGATAATCCTCCTCATCGACCTCCACGGTCCTGGCCTGCTCGGCGGCGTCCGCGGGGTCCACCGCGGCGACCGGGGCGTCCGGGTCGCCGCCCACCCTCTGCATGGTCGCGTCCTCCGCTGGGCCGACCTCGGCGTACTGCTCGGCGGCGTCCGCCTCGGGCACCTCCAGGCCGGGCCGCGCGGCCTCCTCGTCGGCGGGCGTCCGCAGCGCGGAGCCGGCGTCGAGGGTGGTGTTCGGGTCGGTGGGGTCGACGGTCATGGGGGCTCCCCTTTCCGGACGGTCCGACCGCTCGCGGCAGTGCCGGAGCGGTGGTCGTCCGTTCGTACGGCCTGCCTCCGCGGCCGCCGCGGAGGCTGTGACGGCGAACACGTGAGTCCGGGCGTGATCGCCCCGTAATATTGCGGCCATGGCTTCTACTGACGAGTCGGGTACCCCGCGTGCCGTGCCGCATGTCATGGAACCGCCGACCGGATCGGTGGACGAGGCCGGCGAGACGCTGCGCACGGTGGAGGTGGCCGGTCGGCGCCTCGCGGTGCGCAGTCGCGTGGAGCAGCCGGAGGGCCTGCCGCCGGCGCTGTACGTGCACGGCCTCGGCGGATCTTCGCAGAACTGGTCCGAGCTGATGGAGGTGCTCGCCGACCGTGTGTACGGCGAGGCGCTCGATCTGCCGGGGTTCGGCCACTCCGAGCCGCCGGCGGACGGCGACTACTCGGTGACGGGCCACGCCCGGGCCGTCATCCGCTACCTGGAGGCGTCCGGCCGCGGTCCGGTCCACCTCTTCGGGAACTCGCTGGGCGGAGCGGTCGCCACCCGGGTCGCGGCGCTCCGCCCCGACCTGGTCCGCACCCTCTCGTTGGTCTCCCCGGCGCTGCCGGAGCTGCGTCCGCAGCGGTCGGCGCTGCCGACCGCGCTGCTCGCGGTCCCCGGTGCCCCCCGGCTGTACGCCCGCCTCACCCGCGGCTGGACGGCCGAGCGGCGCACCCGCGAGGTGATGGCGCTGTGCTACGGCGATCCCGGAGGGGTGCGGCCCGAGGGCTTCGCCCGCGCTGTCGCGGAGTACGAGCGCCGGTTGGGCCTGCCCTACTTCTGGGAAGTCATGGCGCACTCGGCCCGAGGAGTCGTCAATGCCTATACGGTGGGCGGTCAGCATTCCCTGTGGCGCCAGGCGGAACGGGTGATCGCTCCGACCCTGCTGGTCTACGGCGGGCGTGACCGGCTGGTCGCGCCCCGGATGGCGGGCCGGGCGAGCAGAGCCTTCCGGGACTCCCGGTTGCTGTTCCTGCCGGAGGCCGGGCACGTGGCGATGATGGAGCACCCCAAGACAGTGGCGGGGGCTTTCCTGGACATGGCCGGCACCGCGGGTGAGGCATCCGAGACGGCAGGAGTTGAGGCGCATCGTGGGACGCCATAGCCGCCCGCGGCGACCGGGGGACGGTGCCACCGGGACGCCGTCCCCCCCCGGTGAGCGCGATGCCGCCGCAGGACGCGGCCCCTCCGGGGAGCCGTCCACCCCCGCCCACGGCAGCCCCCGGCCGCTGGGCCCGCTGATACCACCGCAGTACCCGCGTGCCGGCGCCGGTACGCCGCCCGGCAGTGTGCCGGCGCGTGGCGGCCATCCGCAGCACCCCGAGCCGGGCTCCGGGCCGTACGGCAACCCCCGGCGGGGCCCCGGGCCAGGAGGCCCCGGGCCCGGTACCCCGGGGCACCGCGGCGGCCCGCGGCAGGACTATCTGGACGCGTTCGACGGGCACTCGACCGGCGGCGAACGCCCGCCGTACGGCGGGCCCGGCGGCGCGGCGCGCCGGGGCACCCGGCCGGCCGCCGTACCGCACGACGGGTCGTTCGACGGCTTCGCCGGCGGTCACGACCCGGAGGCGGCGCGCGGCGCGGAGCCCGGCGACGGGTCGGACGGCTCTGACACGGGGCCCGGCGATGACCCGTGGACGCGGCTGGACGAGCCCGGCGACTTCAGCCGCGGCCGGGCGGGCCGGACGGTGACCGGGGTGGGGGCCGCCGCGCTCACGACGGTACTGGCGCTCCTGGTCGCGGGGCAGGTCGCCGAGGAGCGCAGCAACGGCGGTCCGGCCCTCGCGGAGGACGGGGCCCGTGCCGGCGAGGAGCAGGCCTCCCGGTCGGACGGGCGCGGCCCCGAGGTCACGGCGACGCCGGAGCCGCCCCCGCTGACCTACGAGGAACTGCTGGCCGAGCCGGCGCCGGTGGATCCCGAGCTGACCGGTTCGGGGAAGTTCACCGCCTCGGCCGGCCGCGACAAGGGGGCGGGCGAGGGCACCCGCGTGACCTACCGCGTCGACGTGGAGCAGGGGCTCGACCTGGACGCCGGGATGTTCACCCGGGCGGTGCACGAGACGCTCAACGACGCACGCAGTTGGGCCCACGAGGGCGCGCGGACCTTCGAGCGCGTCCCCTCGGGCTCGGTGGACTTCGTGATCACGCTGGCCAGCCCCGGCACGACCGCGGAGTGGTGTGCGAAGTCGGGTCTGGACACCACCGAGGACAACGTGTCCTGTGACTCGGCCTCCACCGAGCGCATCATGATCAACGCCTATCGCTGGGGGCAGGGCTCCGAGACCTTCGGTGACACGCGCCTGCGGGAGTACCGGCAGATGCTCGTCAACCACGAGGTGGGCCATCGGCTCGGTTTCGGGCATGTCGACTGCCCGAAGGACGGTGCCCTGGCGCCGGTGATGATGCAGCAGACCAAGTTCCTGGAGGTCGGTGGCGCCACCTGCCGGCCGAACGCCTGGCCGTTCCCCGACGCCTGAGGCCGCCCCGCACCGGCCGGCGACGCGGGGGCCGGTGCGCGGCGGCGTCCCCGACGGAGCGCGGGGACCGCGCCCGGCACGTCCTCCGTCCGAGCGAACGCTCTACCGGCGGAAAAGTCACGCTTCTTCACCCCTTTCGGTGGCGCGGCGGACAACCGTCCATCACGGCACCGCGTCACCCGCATACCTTCTTCCCGCGACGCCACGCCAGTGGCCCAGCGGAGCGGCGAAGGATGATCGGGGGGTGCGTTCATGCGTATCGCGATACTTACCGAGGGTGGCTACCCGTTCGCGCGCGGTCAGTCCGCGGCGTGGTGCGACCGGCTCGTGCACGGGTTTCCCGGACACGAGTTCGAGGTGTACGCGCTCAGCCGGAGCCGCCGTCAGGAGGAGGGCGACCGCCGGCCGCTGCCCGCGCACGTGCGACGGGTGCGGACGGCCCCGCTGTGGGGCCCGGGTGCCGAGGGAGGCCGGAGCCCGGGCCGTCGGGAGCGCCGCGCCTTCGCGGAGAACTTCGCGGAGTTCGCGTCCGCGCTGTGCGCCGAGGACGCCCAGGCGGACCGTTTCGCCAACGGCCTGCACGCGCTCGTCCCCCCGGCCGGAGAGCAGTGGGACCTGACCGAACGGCTCCGCTCGGAGGACGCCATCCGCATGCTGGAGAGCGCCTGCCGCGCTCCCGGCACACTGCGCGCCGTGCGCTCGGCCCGCGTCGCCGACCTGCTGCTGATGGCCGAGCGCCTGGAACGGGCGCTGCGTCCGCTGTCGCTGGACTGGTACGGCGCGCACGCCGCGGCATCCGGCGCCGGAGCGCACGACCCGGCGCTCGCCGGCGCGGACCTCTGCCACGTCGTGGGCGGCGGGCCCGCGGCCCTGCCCGGGCTGGTCGCCAAGCGCGCCTTCGGCACACCGCTGCTGGTCACCGAGTACGGCGCACGGTTGCGCGAGCACCACCTCGGCAGCTCCGCCGAGGCGGCCCACGCGGTGCCGCCCGCCGCGGCCGGCGCCCCGGTCAGGGCACTGCTGGCGTCCTTCCAGGGCCGACTGGCCGCGGAGACCTACCGGCAGGCCGACGTGATCACACCGGGGGACCTCCACACCAGGCGCTGGCAGGAGCGCTGCGGCGCCGACCGGCGCCGGTTGCGTACCGTCCACCCCGGCGTGCAGACCGCTCCCTTCGCGGACGTCCCGGAGGACACCGGCCAGGCGCAGCGGGAGCCGACGCTCGTCTGGGCCGGCCGCCCCGGCCCCGGCAAGGACCTGGTCGCCCTGCTGCACGCCTTCCGGGAGGTCCGCCGGAGCGAACCGGGGGCGCGGCTGCTCCTGGTGAACACCGCCGCGGACCACCCCGCGCCGCCGCTGCCGGACGCCGGCGTGCGCTCCCGCCGGAGCACAGCGGGCGGACGGACGTCCCCCGGTGACAGCACCGCGGCCCCCCTCGGGGGCAGCGCGGGCCCCGGGGTCGAGCACGGCACGGGGCCGGCCGACGCGTACTGGGCGCACTGCCGGGCGCTCGCCGCGCACCTGTTCCCCGACGAGGCCCCCGACCCCGCGAGCCCCGGGGACAACCCGGTCGTCTTCACCGACCTCGGGAGCTCCGTCGTGCCCGCCCCGGCGGACGTCCACACGCCCGCCGCGCTCGTGGTCCTCTCCAGCACGGTGGAGGGCTTCCCCTTGCCGCTGGTCGAGGCGATGCTCAGCGGCCGGGCCACAGTCGCCACCGACGTGGGCGCGGTCGGTGAGGTCGTCGGCGGCACCGGACTCGTGGTCCCGCCGGGCAATCCGCGGGCGCTGGCGGACGCGTGCCTCGCCCTGCTCCGCGACCCCGGGCGCCGGGCGTTGCTCGCCGCGGCCGGTCGGACCAGGGCGCACGAGCTCTTCACCGTCGAACAGAATCTCGCGGCTTTTCATGGCATCTACCTGGAGCTGATCTCCCGCTCCCCGGCGCAGGCGCCACCGCGGGCCCCGGGGGCCGCCCGGCCGCGCCCCTTCTCCCGACCGGCCGAGGCCCACGTGCCCGGCCGCTGGGCCGGGGGCCGTACGGAAGCCCGCGCCCCGGGCAGCCACCGCCCCGGCTGGGCCGGGTCCGGTCCGCCCACCCGAGGGCCGGTGCCTCCCGCCCCGGTCGGGGCCGTCGCCGGGGAGGGGGACGGTCGTTGAAGCCCGCCGAACACCGTCCGCGCACTCCGGCGAGCCCGGGCGCCCGGGACACCCGCTCCTCGGGGGCCCTGTCCGCACCGCCGCCCGCGCGGGGCGGCGGTGCGGACAGGGCCGGCCGTCCCCCCGGCCGTCCCGGCACCCCCGGCCGCACCGCGGCCCCGGGACGGCCGGCCGACCCCGTGCGGGAGCTGATGCACCGGCACCGGGGGCTGTGCGAACGAGCCGTGGACCCGCTGGAGATCGCCGCGGGCCTGGAGGCCTCCGGCGTCACCGACCGCACGGCGGCCCGTTTCCGGCACCGCGACGTCTTCGCCCTGGCGGAGGAGCTGTATGCCCGGGTCCCGGGGGTCGCGGCTCCGACCGCGTCCGTCCCCGCCGTACCCGCGCGGGTACGGCGGGGACGCGCCGCGGGCCTGCTGCTGCCCGGCCTGCTCTGCGCCGCCGCGCTCACCGCCGCCTGCGCAGCCTCCCGCGTCGCGCCGGTCGCCGGGACGGTACTGACAGTGGTGGCGGCCGTGCTGGTCGCCGTACTCGTTCCGCTCTGCCTCCGCCGGCGCACGCCCGGCGCGCGGCTCGGCGTCCCGGTCTCCCTCGCCTGCGGCGCGCTGTTCGGCGCGGTGCTCTTCGGCCCGGCGCTGCTGGCCACCGCGTCCGCCGGTCCGGCCGACTCATTCGGGCCGCCCGGCGACCCGGCCGTACTGCTGGGGGCCGCGTCCGCGAGCGTTCCCGCCGCCTGGGGAGCCCACTGGTTCGGACACCGGGTCCGTCGCAGGCTCGCGGGCAGCCGGAGCCTGGACGAGTTCACCGCGGCGGCCCGGCCGCTGCTCGCCGGCGCGGTGCTGCTCCTGCTGGGCGGACTGCTCGCCGTCCAGGGGGCCGTGCACGCGGCCCTCCGCACGGCCGGACAGCCGCCCGTGCGGAGCCTCCCGGCCACCGTCGTGCTGGTCACCGCCCTGGCCGCGGCGCTGTTCGGGGTACTGCTGCTCGTCGCGCACGGCGGCCGGCCCGCGGCCGCGGCCGGCCTGGCGGCCGGCTGCGCGGTGCAGGTTCTGGCCACCGCCTCGGTGGCGGCCGGGAGGCTGTCCGGACTTGAACCGCTCGGTGCCCCCGTCCGGTGGCTGCTCGTCGCGTACGGCCCCACCGGAGTGTCCGCCGCGGCCTGTGCCGTCGCGGCGGTTCTGGTCCTCGTCCCGGCCGCGGTCCGGCCGACCCGAGCCTCCGCCCATCGCCGGGGGCCCCGGTGAGAGGAACCCGGCCGCCCGTCGCGCGCCCCCGCCGCCGCACCCGCGGCGCCTTCGCGCCCGGCCGCCGACCGCTGCCGCGCGCCGACCGCTCCCGTCCGTGCCCGCGCGCCGACCCCACCCAACCCCCGGACCCCACCCGGGCCCCGACCCCGACCGATCCCGCGCACCCGCGCGGGAGGAGATCCCGTGAAGGAGCAAGACCGATGACCGCTCGAATCGACGCCGGCACTTCGGCAACGACGGAGGAGGCACGATGAGGGTTCTGCTACTCGGAGCCAACGGCTTCCTCGGCCGCTACGTGGCCGACCGGCTGCTCGCCGACCCGGCGGTGCAGCTCACCGCCCTGGGCCGGCGGGACGACGCCGACGTACGGTTCGACCTCTCGACCGGCAGCCCGGGCGCGCTGGCCCGGTTCCTGGACGCGGTGCACCCGGGCGTGGTGATCAACTGCGCCGGCGCGATCCGCGGCGGTGCGCGCGAGTTGACCCGGCACAACACCGTCGCCGCCGCCACCGTCTGCGAGTCGCTGCGGCGCAGCAGGTGCAATGCCCGGCTGGTGCACCTGGGCTGCGCCGCGGAGTACGGGCCGTCGCAGCCGGGTTCGTCCACGGCGGAGGACGCCGTGCCCCGGCCGGGCGGTCCGTACGGGGTCAGCAAGCTGGCCGGGACGGAGCTGGTGCTGGGGTCCGGACTGGACGCCCTCGTGCTCCGGGTGTTCTCACTGGCCGGCCCCGGCACTCCGGCCGGCTCGCCGCTGGGCCGGCTCGCCGAGTCGATGCGCCGGGCCATGCAGCACGGTGACCACGAGCTGAAGCTGGCCGGTCTCGGGGTGCAGCGGGATTTCGTGGACGTCCGGGACGTCGCCCGCGCGGTGCACGCCGCCTCGCTCTCGGCGGCCCAGGGGGTCGTCAACATCGGCACCGGGCGCGCCGTCCGGCTGCGCGACGCGGCGTCGGTGCTGGCGAGGGTGGCCGGGTACAGCGGCTCCATCCACGAACTGGACGAGCCGCACCTCGGCGGCGGACCGCCGGTGGCTCCCTACCCGGACGGTTGCGGGACGTGGCAGCAGGCGGACGTGCGGACCGCCCGGGACCGGTTGGGCTGGCGGCCGCGGACGGGTCTGGAGGAGTCGCTGGCGGACATCTGGATGGAGGCCGCGTGCCGTATCTGACACCGGCCGGGGCCCCGCTCGCCGGCCGACTCGGCGTCGGGGTCCCCGGATGGGCACACCCGCTGGTCGCGCCGGTGGAGTGGGCGGAGCTGTCCCGGCCCGGTCTGCCGCTGCACTGGGTGGTGCTCGACGTGGCACGGGGGCCGGGCGGGATGCCGGACCCGCGCTGCCTCACGGTCGCCGCCCGACTGCGGGAGGCTGGCGTACGGGTGCTGGGCCACCTCGATCTGCGGACCGGCGCCCGTCCGGCCGGCGAACTCGTCGCGGACGCCCGCCGTTTCCTGGACTGGTACCGGGTGGACGGCTTCTACCTGGCCCGCCCGCCCGGCGACCGGGCCGGCCGCGCGGGCACCGGCCGGGTCCTGTCCGCCCTGCGGGGCCTGGGTGGCAGCGGGCGTCCCGTGCCCCGTCTGGTGCTGGCGCACGGCGGCCACCCTCCGCACCCGGGGTACGCGGAACTCGCCGACCAGCTCGTCACCTTCCGCGGGTCCTGGACGGACTACCGTCGGTCGCCGACCGCTCCGTGGACAGCCGACCACCCACCGGACAGGTTCTGCCACCAGGTGCACGGGGTCCCGCGTGGGTGCCTGGACGAAGCGCTGCACGTCGCCCGCCTCCAGGGGGCGGGGACCGTGTACTTCACCGACCGGACCCCTCGGGCCGGCCTCGACCCCTGGGAGGGGCTGCCCGGTCACTGGGACGCTGTCGTCTCGAAGATCGGACCGGGTGTCTCGGAATGAGACGGGGCGTGGCAGTGTTGAGCGGAGGACAACCGTACGTTCCTACCAACCCACTGCTGAGGTCTCCGTGTCGTTGCCACCCCTGGTCGAGCCGGCTGCCGAGCTCACCGTCGACGAGGTCCGCAGGTACTCCCGCCATCTGATCATCCCGGACGTGGGGATGGAGGGGCAGAAGCGGCTGAAGAACGCCAAGGTCCTCTGCGTCGGTGCGGGCGGCCTGGGTTCGCCCGCGCTGATGTACCTCGCGGCCGCGGGCGTCGGCACGCTCGGCATCGTCGAGTTCGACGAGGTCGACGAGTCGAACCTGCAACGCCAGATCATCCACAGCCAGGCGGACATCGGTCGGCACAAGGCCGAGTCCGCCCGGGACACCGTGCTGGGGATCAACCCCTACACGACGGTCAACATCCACCGGGACCGGCTGGACTCCACCAACGTGATGGAGCTGTTCGCCGAGTACGACCTGATCGTGGACGGCACGGACAACTTCGCCACCCGCTACCTGGTCAACGACGCCTGCGTGCTGCTGAACAAGCCGTACGTCTGGGGCTCGATCTACCGCTTCGACGGCCAGGCCTCGGTGTTCTGGAGCGAGCACGGCCCCTGCTACCGCTGCCTCTACCCGGAGCCCCCGCCCCCCGGCATGGTCCCCTCGTGCGCCGAGGGCGGCGTGCTCGGTGTGCTCTGCGCCTCGGTCGGGTCGATCCAGGTAAACGAGGCGATCAAGCTGCTGATCGGCATCGGAGACCCGCTGCTCGGCCGGTTGATGATCTACGACGCGCTGGAGATGACCTACCGCCAGGTCAAGGTCCGCAAGGACCCGGAGTGCGCGGTGTGCGGCAAGGACCCCTCCGTCACCGAGCTGATCGACTACGAGGCGTTCTGCGGCGTGGTGTCCGACGAGGCGCAGGAGGCCGCGGCGGGTGCCACCATCACTCCGACCCAGCTCAAGGAGTGGATGGACGCCGGGGAGGACATCGACGTCATCGACGTGCGCGAACCCAACGAGTACGAGATCGTCTCGATTCCGGGAGCGCGGCTCGTCCCGAAGGACGACTTCCTGATGGGCGCCGCGCTCCAGGACCTTCCGCAGGACAAGAAGATCGTCCTGCATTGCAAGACGGGTGTCCGATCCGCGGAAGTCCTCGCCGTGCTGAAGAACGCGGGCTTCTCCGACGCCGTCCACGTCGGTGGCGGAGTCGTCGGCTGGGTGAACCAGATCGAACCGGACAAGCCGATCTACTGAACCGTACGGTGAGCGTGCGGATGGGCCGGGGTGCGTGCTGCGCCCCGGCCCCTTTCCGTGCCCCCCCGCACGGGTCGGGGCGCTCTCCGCTCCGGCCCGCTTCCGCCCCGCCTACAGCGCCTTGCGCTGAGTCAGGCGAGTGAAGGCCAGCCATCCCGGCAGGACCGGCAGCCAGAAGGTCAGCACCCGGTAGAGCAGCACCGCCGAGGTGGCGGTGGCGGTGCCGAGCCCGGCGATGGTGGTAAGCCCGACGATCAGCGCGCCCTCCACCGCCCCGAGCCCGCCCGGCGTCGGGGCCGCCGACCCCAGCGCGTTCCCGGCGAGGAACACCATCGCCACCACCACGAAACTGGCGCTGCCGCCGAAGGCCCGGATCGAGGCGTCCAGGCACATCACGAACGCCAGCGTCATCAGCAGCATGCCGCCGATTCCGCTGAGCAGCTTGCGCGGGCGCTGCACCACGTCGAGCATCCGCGGCACCACGCCGGCGAAGAGGGAGCGCACCCGGGTGGAGACGAACTTCCGCAGCGCCGGGACCGCCGTGACGACCAGGGCCAGCACCGCGGCCGTCAGCAGTCCTGCGATGACCGTGCGGGAGGGCGGGATGGACGGGGCCTGTTCCTTGCCGGTCAGATAGCCGAAGATCAGCAACAGTGTGATGTGGCTGGCCAGTCCGAAGAGCTGGGAGGCCCCCACGCTGGCCACTGCGTGCCCGGGACGCACCCCGGCCCGCTGGAGGAAGCGGGTGTTGAGCGCCACGCCGCCGATCGCCGCGGGGGCGACCAGCTTCACGAAGGAGCCGGCGACCTGCGCGGCGACCGTCCGTAGGAAGGGGACCTTCTCCGGCACGAAGCCGAGCAGGCTCAGCGCGGCGGCGAAGTAGGAGAGGGCGGAGAAGAGCATCGCCGCCATGACCCAGCCACCCTCGGCGTCCCGCACCAGATCGCCCAGGTTCACGTGGCTGAGCTGGGACAGCAGGAAGTAGGCGGCCAGCGCGCCGGCGATGAAGGTGATCAGGGTGCGGGGCCGGATCCGCTCCAGCCTGGCCGGCTCTACGGCCGCCTGCGGCCGGATCCGGAGCACCTGGTGCCGGATCTGGGTGAGCAGGTCCTCCTCGCGTGCCTCGGACATCGCCTCGTCCAGGGCGCGCTTGTCGGCGTGCCGCGCCGCCTTCTCGTCCCGCTTCGCGGCCAGGGTGCGCCCCGCGTCCCCGCTGGCGGCGGGGGACGTCTGCTCCCGCTCCTCCTTGCGGGCACGGGACGCGGCCAGCACCCGCTCGCGTTCCCGGGTGGCCCGCTCCTTGCCGAGCCGGCGCAGGGTCGCCCGGGTGGTGCGGCTGAGCGCGATCGGCTGGAGCAGCGGCAGGCTGTCCGCCACCGCGTCCGGGCCGAGTGCCTCCACGGCCGCGCGCACCGCCCGCCGGGCACCCACGCGCAGCCCGAAGGTGGTCAGCAGTTGGGCGATGTCCATCCGCAGGCTGAGATCGCCGGCGGCGATCTCGCCGGCCCGCAGGTCGGTCAGGAACACGGCGCCGGAACGATCCACCACCAGCGCGTCGCCGCTCAGCCGCCGGTGCGCGATCCGACGGGACTGGAGCGCGCTGACCTGCTTCCAGCCGGTCAGCATCAGCGCGTCGGTGATCTCGTCGTCCGGCAGGGCGTCCAGTGGGCGGCCGCCGACGTGCTCGTAGACCAGGATCACCGCGTCCGGGCCCAGCTCGGACGCGGCGATGAGCTTCGGGGCGTTGGCCCCCGCGGCGATGGCCGCGTACGCGAGCAGGGCCTCCTGCTCCAGCGCCTGGCGCAGCGACTGGAGGCTGTGCCGCTGGGCGATCCCGCGCAGTGCCAGCCGGCGCCAGGCGCGGTAGAAGTACCCGTGCGCCTGCTGTTCCCGGTCCACGATCGTCACGTCGAGGGGCGCCCCCTCCTCCAGGGTCACCAGGTACCGGCGGCCGCGGTCGTTGTCCGCCCGCTCCGCGGTGCCGGGCTCCTCGGCGCGCAGCGCGCTGACCGGGCGGAAGCCGACCCTGCGGAGGCCGGCGAGCAGGTTCTGCCCCGTGGGGCGGACGTTGGGGGTGCCGACGGCGTACAGCGTGCCGTAGGCCACCGTCCAGCCCAGCAGCACGGTCAGCAGGATGGCCACCGTCGTCATGTAGCCGCTGACCAGGACGGAGAGCGCGTCGGCGAGCAGCACCACCCAGAGCAGCACCCGCCAGTGCGGGCGGCGGGCCATCCCGACGGCCGTCATGTACGCGATGACCGGACCGAGGTAGTTGTGCACCGGGTCGGTCAGCCCCCCGGAGGGGGACGTCTTGATCAGCGCCTCCTGGATCGCGGCGGGCGCCCCGTCCGCCACCCACAGCGAGGTGGCCAGCGAGATCCCGTGCGCCAGGACGGCTGCGAGCACCCCGTCCGCGATCCGCAGCCCGTCCCGTTTGATCAGCCGCTCCACGGCGAACGCCACCGGCACGATCAGCACCGCGATGCTGGACACGAACGCCCCGATGCTGATCACCAGGGGCGGCGCCTGCCCGGCGCCCTTGTCGATGTCCTGCTCGATGCCCGCGGTGGTGCCGTGGGCGACGTAGGCGATGCCCAGGAGCACGGCGATGCCGAGCGCGCCGAGCAGGAACCGCAGCAGGTCCGAGGGCCGGTGCGCGCGGGCCGACAGTAGCGGCTCGTCGCCGTCCAGCCGCTCGGAACCGTCCTCGTCCGGACCTGCCGGCGCCGGCGGGTCGGACTCCGGCCCTCCGGACGCCCAAAACTGCTCCCCGGCTTCTTCTCTTCTGTCCCCTATCACGCCTCACCGCCCGAAAGATGGTGGCATGCGTCCCGCGGTGGACGCGGCATCAGGGGTGCCTCCGGTCGCGGCGCGCCCCCCGCGGCCGGCTGTCGGCGCCGTGCGGCAGCATGCCCCCTATGACTTCCCCCACGGAACGGCCGGACGCCTCCGGCAGTACGTCGCCCCCGCAGGGACCGCCCGGGTTGCCGGAGTACGCGGAACGGGTGCTGGAGGCGGTGGAGCGGATCCCGCCCGGCCGGGTGCTGACCTACGGGGACGTCGCCGAGTGGCTGGAGGAGGGCGGACCCCGCCAGGTCGGCGGGGTGATGTCCCGCTACGGTTCGGCCGTCCCCTGGTGGCGGGTGGTGCGGGCCGACGGTCGCCCCCTCCCGGGCAGCGAGCAGCGCGCGCTGGCCCGCTATCGCGCCGAGGGCACCCCGCTGCGCGCCGCGGCGCGCGAGGGCGGACCGCGGCGGCTCGACATGCGCCGGGCGCGCTGGGACGGCTGCGGGCCCGGCGCCGACGGCCCCGCGGACTGAGGCGCGGGAGCGGCACGGCACGGTGGCCGCCGGGCGCGGGGCGGTGACCGTCCGGGGCACCGCGGCGCGGACGGGGAGTGAGCGGTTCACAGACACCAGCTTCCGTCATCGGGGCGCGCGAAACGCAGCGACCGGTCCGTACGGAGTACAACCGGGAGGCGCTGCGACTCGGGTGCCGTCTGGCGTACCGTCGGTATCACCAAGCACAGACCCCAGGGCCGGCGATCCACGTGAGTTCCTCCATCAAGTCCGATGCGTACCGTCTGGTGCGTACGCCGCCGGGTCGGGCGGGTGTCCCTGATCTGGACGCAAGCCAGCGCGCGGTGGTTGACCACGACCCCGGACCGCTGCTGGTCCTGGCCGGTCCGGGCACCGGCAAGACGACCACGCTGGTGGAGTCGGTCTCCGAACGGGTGCGGCGCGGCGCCGACCCGGAGCGCCTGCTGGTGCTCACCTTCAGCCGCCGGGCCGCCGTCGAGCTGCGCGACCGGATGGCGGCGCGGATGCCCGGCGGAGCGCCGCAGGCGACCACCTTCCACTCCTACTGCTACGCCCTCGTCCGCGCCCACCAGGACGCGGAGCTGTTCGCCGAGCCGCTCCGGCTGCTGTCCGGCCCCGAGCAGGACCTCTACATCCGCGAGCTGCTCGCCGGCCAGCAGGAGCTGGCCGGCGACGGACGCGGCCGGGCCGGCTGGCCGGACGACCTGCGCGCCTGCCTGACCACCAGGGGCTTCGCCGACGAGGTGCGGGCTGTGCTGGCCCGCACCAGGGAGCTGGGTCTGGGCCCGCGGGAACTGGCCGGGTTCGCCCGCAGGACCGGCCGGCCCGACTGGTCCGCCGCCGCGGCCTTCCTCGCCGAGTACCTCGACGTCCTCGACATGCAGGGCGTGCTCGACTACGCGGAGCTGGTGCACCGGGCGGTGCTGCTCGCCGAGCGGCCGGAGCCGCACGGAGCGGCCGGTCGGCTGGCCGGGGCGTACGACGTCATCTACGTCGACGAGTACCAGGACACCGACCCCGCGCAGGTGCGGCTGCTGCGGGCCCTGACCGGCTCCGCCTCCCTGGTCGCGTTCGGCGACCCGGACCAGTCGATCTACGCCTTCCGCGGCGCGGACGTGAACGGCATCCTCGACTTCCGTGAGACCTTCCCCGGCGCGAAGCTGGCCGTCCTCACCACGCACCGCCGCTCGGCCGGCCGGCTGTTGGACGCCACCCGCAGGGTCACGGCGCGGATGCCGCTCGGTCGGCTGCCCGCCGCGGACGTACGGGCGCACCGCGCGCTGACGGCCACCAGGCCCGGCGGCCGGGTCCAGGCGTTCACCTGTCCCACGCCGGGAGCCGAGCTCGACCACATCGCCGACCTCCTGCGCCGTGCCCACCTGGAGGAGGGGACGCCGTGGTCCGAGATGGCGGTGCTCGTCCGCGCGGGCGGCCGTAGTCTGCCCGTTCTGCGTCGTGCGCTGACCTCGGCCGGCGTCCCGGTCGAGGTGGCCGGGGACGACCTGCCGCTGCGCCTGGAACCCGCCGTCGCCCCGCTGCTGACCGCCCTCCGGGCCGTCGCCGGGGCCGCGGTCGACGGCGGGCGGGACGCGGGACCGTCGGCCGGCGGCAGCCCGCCCCCGGCCGCCGACCCGCCGTCCGGTGAAGCGGAACGGGAACCGGTCGGGGGGCCCGAGGAGCCGACCGTCGGCTCCGGGGCCGCCCCGGGGGTGCCGGACATCGGGACGGCGCTCACCCTGCTCTCCTCGCCGCTCGGCGGCATGGACGCCGCCGACCTGCGCAAGCTCGGCCGGGCGCTGCGCGAGGAGGATCGGACCGCCGGGCGTCGGGTCCCGCGGTCGTCCGACGAGCTGCTCGCTCTCGCCCTGGCCGAACCGGAGCGCCTCGTGGCGCACGACCCCGCGTACGCCAGGGGCGCGCAGCGGCTCGGCAGGCTGTTGCGCAAGGCGCGCGAGCTGCTGGCCGGGGGCGGCACCGCGGAACAGGCACTGTGGGAGCTGTGGGACGGGACGCCCTGGCCGCAGCGGCTGGAGCGCGCGGCCCGGCGCGGCGGAGCAGCCGGGCGCAACGCGGACCGCGACCTCGACGCCGTGTGCGCACTGTTCGAGGTGGCCGGACGCGCCGAGGAGCGGAGCGGGGGGCGCGGCGCACTGAACTTCCTGGAGGAGCTCGACGCCCAGGACATCGCCGCGGACACCCTCGCCGCCCGCACCGTCCGTCCCGACGCGGTGCGGCTGATGACCGCCCACCGGGCCAAGGGGCTGGAGTGGCGGCTCGTCGTGGTGGCCGGTCTCCAGGAGGGCCTGTGGCCGGACCTGCGCCGGCGGGGTTCGCTGCTGGAGGCCGACCGCATCGGCCGGGACGGGCTCGCCGAGCCGCTCACGCCGGGGGCGATGCTCGCCGAGGAGCGCCGGCTGTTCTACGTGGCGGCCACCCGCGCCCGGGACCGTCTGGTGGTGACGGCGGTGCGGGCGGCGGCCGACGACGGCGACCAGCCGTCCCGCTTCCTCACCGAACTCGGCGTGGAGGCGATCGACGTCGCCGGCCGTCCGCCCCGCCCGCTGTCCGTCGCCGCCCTGGTCGCCGAACTGCGGGCCGCGACCGTTGACCCGGCGTCCTCCCCGGCGCTGCGCGAGGCGGCCGTGGAGCGGCTCGCCCGGCTCGGCGCGCTGCGGGACGAGGAGGGCGCCGCGCTCGTACCGGTGGCCCATCCGCAGCGGTGGTGGGGGCTGTACGAGCCGACCCGCAGCGAGGTGCCGCTGCGCGACCGCGCGCAGCCGCTCGCCCTGTCCGGCAGCGCGCTCGGCCAGCTGGGCACCTGCTCGCTCCAGTGGTTCCTGGGCCGCGAGGTCAGGGCGGAGGAGCCGGCCGGCACCGCGCAGGTCTTCGGCAACGTCCTGCACGTCCTGGCCGACGAGGTCGCCACCGGCACCACTCCCGCGGACCTCGCGGTGCTCAGGGAACGGCTGGACACCGTGTGGGACGCGCTCGCGTTCGAGGCGCCGTGGAAGTCCCGGCAGGAGAAGGAGAGCGCCCGCGAGGCCCTGGAGCGCTTCCTCCAGTGGCACGTGAGGGAGCGCGACGGGCGCCGCGCGGTGTCGACCGAGCAGGAGTTCGACGTCACCCTGCCCGCCGGCGGGTTCCAGGTGCGCATCCGCGGCAGCGTGGACCGGATCGAGCAGGACGCGACGGGACGCACCTACGTGGTCGACTTCAAGACCGGCCGGAACAAGCCCGCCGCCCGGGAGGTGGAACACCATCCGCAGCTCGGCGTCTACCAGCTCGCGGTGAGCACCGCCCCGCCCGGAGACGTCCCGCGCGACCCCGCCGCGGAGCCGCCCCCCGGGCGAGGCGGGCCGGACGCGGCCGAGGCGGCGGACGCGGAGCCGACCGTCGCGCTCCTGGGGGGAGCGGAGCTGGTCCACCTGCGACTGGCGGCAGCCGCGAAGGACGGCGGCGAGGAACTGCCCGCGGTGCAGCGGCAGGAACCGCTGAGCGGCCGGCCGGACGGCGACTGGGTCGGCCCGCTGCTCGGCGCCGCGGCCGGCCGGGTCCTGGACGAGCGGTTCACCCCGTCCCCGGGCCAGCACTGCACCTTCTGCACGTTTCGCGCGGCGTGCAGCGCCCGGCCCGAGGGCCGGCACGTGGTGGACTGACCGTTCGCCGGCCGGAGGCGGATGCGGGCATTGTCGGTGCCTGCCGCTACGGTCTCACCTGTGGCAGCACGGCTCGACGACCCCGAGCAGCTCAAGGAGCTCCTGGGGGTCCCCTTCACCCCGGAGCAGCTGGCGTGCATCACGGCCCCCACCGCGCCCCAGGTGATCGTGGCCGGCGCCGGCTCGGGCAAGACGACGGTGATGGCGGCCCGCGTCGTCTGGCTCGTCGGAACGGGCCAGGTCGCCCCGGAGCGGGTGCTCGGCCTCACCTTCACCAACAAGGCTGCCGGCGAGCTGGCCGAACGGGTCCGGCGGGCGTTGGTCGGGGCCGGGGTGGTCGACACCGATCCGCTTCCGGGCGAGGAGGAGGACACCGGCGAACCGGTCGTCTCCACCTACCACGCCTTCGCCGGCCGGCTGCTCAAGGACCACGGGCTGCGGATCGGCCTCGAACCCAGCGCCCGGCTGCTCGCCGACGCCACCCGTTTCCAGCTCGCGGCCTCCGTGCTGCGGGAGGCGCCCGGCCCGTTCCACGCTCTGACCACCTCGGTCGGCTCTCTGGTGGAGGAGCTGCTCGCCCTCGACGGCGAGTTGTCCGAGCATCTCGTGGCACCCGACCGGCTCCGCCGCCACGACACCGGGCTGGTGCGGCACCTGCGGGACAGCGGCGAGGTCCGGCTGAGCAACGAGGCGCTGCGCAGGGTCCCGGAGGCCGCCGAGGGCCGTCTGGAGCTGCTCGGCCTCGTGGAGGAGTACCGGGCCCGCAAGCGCAGGCTGGACCTGCTCGACTTCGGCGACCAGATCGCTCTCGCCGCCCGCCTCGCCCGCGATGTCCCCGAGGTGGGCCGCACGCTGCGGCAGGACTTCTCCGTCGTCCTGCTCGACGAGTACCAGGACACCTCGGTCGCCCAGCGCATCCTGCTCGCGGGGCTCTTCGGCGGCGGCACCGGCCACCCGGTCACCGCGGTCGGGGACCCCTGCCAGGCCATCTACGGCTGGCGCGGCGCCTCCGTCGCCAACCTCGACGACTTCCCCGAGCACTTCCCGCTGCGGGACGGCAGCCCCGCCCGCCGGTACTCGCTCAGCGAGAACCGGCGCAGCGGCGGTCGGCTGCTCGCGTTCGCCAACGAGCTGGCCACCGACCTGCGCGCCCGGCACGAGGGCGTCGCCGCGCTGCGCCCCGCGCCGGGCGCCGAGCGCGACGGGCTGATGCGGTGCGCGCTCCTGGACACCCACGCCCGGGAACTCGACTGGCTCGCCGACTCGCTCGCCCATCTGGTCCGGACGGGAACCCCGCCCGGGGAGATCGCCGTCCTGTGCCGGGGTGCGTCCGACTTCGCGGAGATCCACCGCTCCCTGGCGGCCAGGGAACTGCCGGTCGAGGTCGTCGGACTCTCCGGCCTGCTCCACCTGCCCGAGATCGCGGACCTCGTCGCCACCTGCGAGGTCCTCCAGGACCCCACGGCCAACGCGGCGCTGGTCCGGCTGCTCACCGGCCCGCGCTGGCGGATCGGTCCGCGCGACCTCGCGCTGCTCGGCCGCCGCGCCCGCCTGCTGGTGCCGGGTCCGGAGGGCCCCGAGGCGGACCCCGACCGCAGACTCGCGGCGGCCGTCGAGGGCACCGACCCGGCCGAGGTGATCTCCTTGGCGGACGCGCTGGACACCTTCCTGGCGTCCGCCGGGCCGGACGACGGACTGCCCTTCTCGGCCGCGGCCCGGGTGCGGTTCGCCCGGCTGGCCGCCGAGATCCGGGAGCTGCGCCGGCACCTCGCCGACCCGCTCATGGACGTGCTGCACCGCGTGCTCGCGGTCACCGGACTGGAGGTGGAGCTCTCCGCCTCCCCACAGGCGTTGGCAGCCCGTCGCCGGGAGACCCTCGGCACCTTCCTGGACCTGGCCGCCGGGTTCGCGGGACTTGACGGCTCGACGACGATGCTGGCCTTCCTCGGCTTCCTGCGCACCGCGGTGCAGTACGAGAAGGGCCTGGACAGCTCCCTTCCCGGCGGTGAGAACACGGTGAAGGTGCTCACCGCGCACAAGTCGAAGGGGCTGGAGTGGGACGTGGTCGCCGTGCCCGGCCTGGTCAGGGGCCAGTTCCCCAGCGAGCGCGGGCAGAGTTCCTGGCTCTCCCGCGCCAAGGTGCTGCCGCACCCGCTGCGCGGGGACGCCGACACGCTCCCCGGGCTCGACGCCTGGACCCCCGCCGCCCGCAAGCGGTACGACGCGGAGCTGAAGGGCCACCAGGCCACCGAGGAGCTCCGGCTCGGCTACGTCACCTTCACCCGCCCCCGCAGTCTGCTCCTGGCCTCGGGGCACTGGTGGGGGCCCAGCCAGAAGAAGCCGCGCGGCCCTTCCCCGTTCTTGGAGCGGATGCGGGAGCGACTGGAGCGCGACCCCGCGTCCGGCGAGGTCGAGCACTGGGCGGAGGAACCGGACGAGGAGGCCGTCGCAGCCGGCAATCCGGCCCTGGCCGAGCCCGAGGAGGAGCGGGCCTGGCCGATGCCGCTGGACCCCGGCGCGCTGGCCCGCCGCCGCTCCGCCGCCGACGCGGTGCTCACCCGGATGGCTGAACTCCGCGCCGCCGCCGAGCTTCCCGGCCCCCGGCACCCCGCCGACGGCCCGGCGGAGGGTCCGGCCGAGGACGCCGCAACCGACGCACCGGCGGAGGAGGGGGCTCCGGGCGAGGAAGCGCCGGGGAAGGGGGCGGCGCTCACCCCCGAGGAGCAGCGGCTGGCCGCCTCCTGGGACCGCGACCTCGACGCGCTGGCGGGCGAGCTGCGCCGGGCCCGGGAGACGGTGCGGGAGGTCGCCGTCCCTCCGACGCTCACCGCCTCGCAGGTGCTGCGGCTCGCCGCCGACCCGCAGCAGTTCGCCCGCGACCTGGCACGGCCGATGCCCCGGCCGCCGCAACCTGCCGCCGCCCGCCGCGGCACCCGGTTCCACGCCTGGGTCCAGTCGCGCTTCGAGACCCTTGCCCTGCCGATGCTGGGGCCGGACGAGCTGCCCGGCGCCGAGGGCGCCGACGGACTGCCGGCGGAGATCGCCGACGAGCGGGACCTGAGCGCGCTCAAGGAGGCGTTCAGCCGCACCCCGTACGCCCGCCGCACGCCGTACCGGGTGGAGGCGCCGTTCCAGCTGCCCCTGGCCGGCCGCATGATCCGCGGCCGGATCGACGCGGTGTACCGGGACGGCGACGGCTTCGAGATCGTGGACTGGAAGACCGGCCGCACGCACAGCGCCGACCCCCTGCAGCTCGCCGTGTACCGACTGGCCTGGGCGGAGCAGGAGGGACTGCCGCTGTCGGCGGTGCGGGCGGCCTTCGTCCAGGTCCGCACCGGGGAAGTGGTCCGTCCCGGGAACCTGCCCGACCGGGCCGGACTGGAGCGGTTGCTGCTCACCGGCCGTGCCGGGACGGCCCCGGGCACGACCGGCGAGGGAGAGGCGGACGCGTCGGACGCCGGCCCGCCGACGCGGCCCACCGCGCCCCGGGGCCCACGGGGTGCGGATGCGTCGGACCCCGCCGGCGGCGGATAGGCTCATATGCATGAGCATCACCCCGGACAGTGCTGTCCACGATCGCGTCCGGAGCGCGCGCGTCCCGCGCCTTCCCGGCCGCGCGGGGTGGTGGTACGCGCGGACGGTCCCGGCTCGGCCGGGCCCCGCAGGTCACGCCCCGCGGCAGCGCCCGACGCCCGGCGGCGGCCGGCCGACGGCCCGTGCCTCCTCGGGTGCCGGGGACGGCGCCCCGGTGGCCGCCGCCCTCCCCGCAGCCCCCGCACGCCCCGCGCCTCCGTCACCGGTGCCCGCACCGCCGACGCGGTGCCCGACAGCAGACGACGCGTCCTCACAGCCGACGAAGGGGAGCAGGAAACAGCAGTGACCACCTGGACCGAGCGCGCCACCCGCCCGCCCGTACCACTCGCCGGAGACGGCGGTATCGACCGGGGCGCCCACCACCGGCTGGACGAGGTCTGGCTGGCCGCCGCCTGGAGCCATCCCTCGACCCGGTGCTTCGTGGTCTCCAGCGGGCAGGTCCTCGTGCTGGACACCGAGGACCACCGCACCGAACTGGTGACGATGCCGTCCTTCGACGCGCCGCTCACCGAGGCCCACCGGTACTATCTGGGGTCCGACGCGGACGGGGTGCGCTACTTCGCGCTCCAGAAGGACACCCTGCCCGGCCGGATGGACGACCTCGCCCGCCCGGCCGGGCTGCGCGAGGCCGGGGCGCTGCTTTCCGAACGCGACTGCGCCCTGATGGCGCACGCCGTGGCGCTGGAGAACTGGCAGCGGTTGCACCGCTTCTGCTCCCGCTGCGGCCAGCGCACGGTGATCGCCGCCGCGGGGCACATCCGGCGCTGCCCGGCCTGCGGCGCCGAGCACTACCCGCGGACCGACCCCGCGGTGATCATGCTGGTCACCGATGAGCGGGACCGCGCACTGCTGGGACGTCAGGTGCACTGGCCGGAGGGCCGTTTCTCCACGCTGGCCGGGTTCGTGGAGCCCGGGGAGTCCATCGAACGCACCGTCGTCCGGGAGGTGTTCGAGGAGGCGGGGGTCAGTATCGGCGAGGTGGAGTACGTCACCAGCCAGCCGTGGCCCTTCCCGTCGAGCCTCATGCTGGGCTTCATGGCCCGGGCGACCTCGCCGGAGATCCAGGTCGACGGGGACGAGATCGAGGAAGCCCGCTGGTTCTCACGGGACGAGCTGCGCACCGCGATCGAGACCGGGGAGGTACTGCCCCCGTCCGGTATCTCCATCGCTGCACGACTCGTCGAGCTCTGGTACGGCAAGCCGCTGCCCCGGCCGCTCGTCTGACCGGTCCGTCTCGTCCGACCGAACGCCATCGGGAGCGCCGGGGCCAGGCCCCGGCGCTCCCGATGGCGGCTCATCCGCCGCCGGAACGGCGTCCGGGCGGCGGACGTCCGGCCCGCCTGTGTCAGCCGTGGCTCAGGCTCCGAGGGCCTGCTTGACCTGCGCCAGGCTCGGGTTCGTCATGACGACGGGATCGCCACCGGCTGCGGGGACCACCTGGAGCGTCGGGACGGTCTGGTTCCCACCGTTGGCCGTCTCGACGAAAGCGGCGGAAGCCGGGTCGTGCTCGATGTTGACCTCGGTATAGGCGATGCCCTCGCGCTCCATCTGGCCCTTGAGGCGGCGGCAGTAGCCGCACCAGGTGGTGCTGTACATCGTGACGGTTCCGGCCATGGGTTCTCGCGCTCCCTCTTGTCATCGTCTTCCCGGTCCGTGCGCGGCGCTGCTGGGCCCGTCCGCTCCGGGCCGGCCCGAGGCCGGCCGCACACCCGGCACTGGATCGAACGTACGGGACGGCCACGGCATTCCCGTACGTCCCCCGCCCCCTCCGTCGCCGTCGCACCACCGGCCGGACCGGCGCGGTCGTACGAACGCACCGGAGCTGTGGACGGGCAGAGCGGCGGCAGCGGCGGACCTGGCAGCATGGCGGGGTGACAGCAGCAACGCACTCCACCCTGTTCCCACCGGTGCCCGAGTCCCCGGACGCGGTGCTCGAAGGGCTCGATCCCGAGCAGCGCGAGGTGGCCACCTCGCTGCGCGGGCCGGTGTGCGTGCTCGCCGGGGCGGGCACGGGCAAGACCCGCGCGATCACCCACCGGATCGCCTACGGTGTGCGCGCCGGTGTCCTCCCGCCGGCCGGTGTGCTGGCCGTCACCTTCACCGCGCGTGCCGCGGGGGAGATGCGCGGGCGGCTGCGCCGGCTCGGCGCGGCCGGTGTGCAGGCGCGGACCTTCCACTCCGCCGCGCTCCGGCAGCTCCAGTACTTCTGGCCCAAGGCGGTCGGCGGCGAACTCCCGGCGCTGCTGGAGCGCAAGGCCGCGCTGGTGAACGAGGCCGCCGCCCGCAGCCGGCTGCGACTCGACCGCAACGAGCTCCGCGACGTCACCGGCGAGATCGAGTGGTGCAAGGTCACCCGGACCGTCCCGGAGGACTATCCGGCCGCCGTCGCGAAGGCCGGCCGGGAAGCGCCGCGCGCCGCCGCCGAGATCTCGGAGGTCTACGCCGGCTACGAGGCGCTCAAGCGGGAGCGCTCCGTGATCGACTTCGAGGACGTCCTGCTGCTCACGGTGGGGGTCCTCCAGGACCGCTTCGACATCGCCGAGCAGGTGCGCAGCCGGTACCAGCACTTCGTCGTCGACGAGTACCAGGACGTCAGCCCCTTGCAGCAGCGCCTGCTGGACCTCTGGCTGGGCGACCGGGACAGCCTGTGCGTGGTGGGGGACGCCAGCCAGACGATCTACTCGTTCACCGGAGCCACCCCCGACCACCTGCTGAACTTCCGGGCCCGCCACCCGCGGGCGACGGTCGTGAAGCTGGTGCGCGACTACCGCTCCACCCCGCAGGTGGTGCACCTCGCGAACGGCCTGCTGTCGCAGGCCCGCGGCCGTGCCGCCGAGAGCCGGCTGGAGCTGGTCTCGCAGCGGGAGCCGGGCCCCGAGCCCGGCTGGGCCGAGTACGCCGACGAGCCGACCGAGGCCGAGGGCATCGCCCGGCGTATCCGGCACTTGATCGACACCGGGACCCCGCCCAGCGAGATCGCGGTGCTCTACCGCATCAACGCCCAGTCCGAGATGTACGAGCAGGCACTTGCCGACCTCGGGGTGCCCTGCCAACTGCGCGGTGCCGAGCGCTTCTTCGAGCGGCCCGAGGTGCGCGAGGCGGGAGTGGCGCTGCGCGGGGCGGCCCGGGCGGGCGGCAACGACGCCCTGCTCGACGACACGGTCGGCCTGCCCTCCCAGGTGCGGGCGGTGCTCGGGACCAAGGGCTGGCGGGCCGAGCCGCCCGCCGGGTCCGGTGCGGTGCGGGACCGCTGGGAGTCGCTGGCCGCGCTGGTCCGGCTGGCGGAGGACATGAGCGCGGCCCGGCCGGAAGCCGGCCTCTCCGAGCTGGTGGCGGAGCTGGACGCGCGGGCCGGTGCCCAGGACGCGCCCACGGTCGAGGGCGTCACCCTCGCCTCGCTGCACTCGGCGAAGGGGCTGGAGTGGGACGCCGTCTTCCTCTCCGGTCTCACCGAGGGAATGATGCCGATCACCTACGCCAAGACGGACGAACAGGTCGAGGAGGAGCGACGGCTGCTCTACGTGGGGGTCACCAGGGCCCGTCGGCACCTCACGCTCTCCTGGTCGCTGGCCCGCTCGCCGGGCGGTCGTGCGGTGCGCCGTCCGAGCCGCTTTCTGGACGGCCTCCGCCGGGGCGGCTCCGCCGGCTCCGTCGCGCGGCCGTCGGTGAGCCCCGGAAGCGCGGGGTCGGTGGAACGCGGCGGCGTCCCGGAGCCCAGGGCGAAGCGCCACCTGGTCCGCTGCAGGGTCTGCGGCCGGGCGCTGACGGACGCCGGCGAGATGAAGCTGATGCGCTGCGAAAGTTGTCCCTCGGAGCTGGACGAGGCCCTCCACGAGCGGTTGACGCAGTGGCGCGCGGAGCAGGCCCGGCGGATCGGCCAGCCGGCGTATTGCGTGTTCACCGACAAGACGCTCCTCGCCATCGCCGAGGCGGTGCCGGAGGACGAGGCGGAGCTGCACCGGATCTCCGGTGTCGGAGCCCGCAAGACACGGCGCTTCGGTGCCGATGTCCTCGCTCTCTGCGCAGGTGAGCAGTTTCCGGAAGAAGCGGAATAAATCATTCCAGGATCGGTTTCGGAGGTGAACGCAAACCCGGGCGAAAAAATGGTTTGCGTCCGGCGCCGAAACCCTCATAGCCTTCCGGTCATGGAGAGCGCGGGCTACTCGCCGCACACTTTCCATGCTGTACTTGCTCCTGAAAACACTCGGGGCCGGCTCAGGCCGGTCCCCCCGATGCGCCGAGAGGAGGCGAGCCCGGTGATCGACTTCATTGCCACCACCACAATGACCGACCGCTCGGTCGTCGCCCCCTGCCTGCTCGGCGTTTCCGCCGCACGTGCCACCGGGTTCGCCGGTGTCCGCGTCGGCAATGTCCGGCCGACCAAGGCATCCGCGGCAGCAGCGCTGGCACAGGCGAGCGCCTATGCCACCTCGCTCGCGGTAGTGGATGCCGGCGCGGGTCGCCAGAAGACGCAGCACCCCGAGATGTGGGCCTTCCGTGGGCCTGACCCCTGGAGAGGATCAACCTGATCGGCGAGATCAGGTCGGCACCTTCCAGGGCCGCGGAACCCGTATCGGGCTCCGCGGCCCTTCTGTTTTGCCCAGCCGCCTGTCCGGCCACCCGCCGGACGACGACGGACGAGGAAGAAAAGCACCCGTGCAGACACCGACGCACACGCCGCCGCGCACCACCGACCTGAATCCGCCTGATACCACGGAGGCCCCGTTGACCCCCCTGACCACGCTCACCGAGCTGGACGACGCCATCGACCGACTCGGTGTGGCCGTGCCCTGCCGCAGCTACGACCCGGAGGTCTTCTTCGCCGAGGCGCCGGCCGACGTGGAGTACGCCAAGTCGCTCTGCGGCACCTGCCCGCTGCGGGACGCCTGCCTCACCGGTGCGAAGGACCGTCGTGAGCCGTGGGGTGTCTGGGGCGGCGAGCTGTTCGTCCAGGGCGTCGTGGTTCCCCGCAAGCGGCCCCGCGGCCGTCCGCGTAAGAACCCGGTCTCGGCATGAACGCCCCCGGCACCCTCGACCGACCGTCCGGCCACGGACCCATGAAGCAGGACCTGATGATCGACTTCACCCTCAGCGTGAAAACCTCCGAACGCGGCCGTTCCGACGAGACCGCCTCTCCCCGGAACAGGACCCGAGAAATGCAACTCATGCCAGAAACCCTGAGCAGGACCCGAATGCAGGACTACTTGACCGAAGCCGAGTCGGATCGTGTCGCCCGCCGGGTAATCACTGCCCGCCGGATGCAGCGCAAGGCCGAGCGGGCCTCACGCCGCGCCTGTCGTGCGCTCGCCACGGCGCTGATGCACTGAACCCGCCGTGACCGCTCCCGTCCCGCCTCCGCGCGGGGCGGGAGTGCGGCTCGCCCCGCGCGGGAGCCGGTCAGCTCGGTCGGGAGCCACGTGCCGTGCGTGCCGTTCCGTGTTCGTTCGCGCCCCGGTGTACGGCTCAGGTCCCGGCGTCCCCACCCGTCGCTCCCGTCGCTCCCGAACCGGCGCCCCTCTTCGTGGCTCCACCGGTCGGCTTCGCCGCAGTGGCCCTCCGTGCGGCCGTCTTCTTCGCCGTCGTCTTCTTCGCCGTCGTCTTCGCTGCCGTTCTGTTGGCAGAGGTCCTCTTGGCCGGGGCCTTCTCGCCGCCGTTCTTCGGGGAGCCGGTCTCTGGGGCCGGGGCCCTCGCGACGGTGGCCTTCCGCGCCGCCGCCTCGGCAGGCGCCCCGACCGGCTTCTTCTTCGCTTTCGCCCCGGTCGCCGTGCCCTTCGCAGCCCCCCTCGACTTCGGCTCCGCCTTCGACCGCCCCGCCGGAACGACCGGTTCCTCCTCCGGGAGGAATCCGGGCAGCCAGGTCTCCATCTCCTCCCGGAGCCGTACCGTGGCTCCGAGCTGGCAGAGGACACCGATGGTGCTGAGCGTGACGCGGTGGATCAGCAGGTAGGACGGCGGCAGGTTGAGCTGTTTGCCCAACTGGTGCGCGGGCGAGCGTGGGTCGGCGATCCGGGTCGCCTGTTCACGTATCCAGCCGCGGGAGAACGTGAACTCATCCACTCTGCCCGGCTCGATGATCGGCAGCAGGTAGTCGAGTACCTCGTCCGCTTCGAGGTCCATTCCCTCCCGGACGAAGCCCTCCTCCCGCAGCAGTGCGTAGACCCCGGCCGCATCGCCCGCCAAGGTCATCCGCAGCGCGTGGCCGATGGTGGGGGGCAGTCCGTCCGGCAGCCGGTCGACCGTGCCGAAGTCCATCACGCCGAGCCGGCCGTCGGCCAGCAGACGGAAGTTGCCGGGGTGGGGATCGGCGTGCAGCAGCCCGGTCCGTGCGGTACCGGCGAAGAGGAAGCGGGCCAGCAGTTGTCCTGCCCGGTCGCGGTCCTCCGTGCTGCCCTCCCGAATGATCTCGGAGAGCGGGCGGCCCGCCATCCACTCCGTCACGAGGAGCTGCTCGCACTGGTGCACCACGTCCGGGACCCGGACGTCCGGATCGTCGGCGAACTCCACGGCGTGGGCCCGCTGGGCCGCCGCCTCCAGGGAGTAGTCGAGTTCCTCCGAGACTCGGTCGCGCAGCTCGGAGATCAGGGGCTTGACGTCCATACCGGGCACGAGCGGCCCCAGGAGCCGGGCGAACCGCCCCAACTGGTTGAGATCGGAGATCAGTGCCTTGCCGGCGCCCGGGTACTGCACCTTGACAGCGACCTCCCGGCCGTCGTGCCACACCGCGCGGTGCACCTGGCCGATGGAGGCGGCCGCCGCCGGCTTGTCGTCGAACTCCTCGAAGAGCGCATGCCAGTCCTCACCCAGTTGCTCGGCGAGCACGCCGTGCACGGTTCCGACCGGCATCGGGGGAGCGGCTTCCTGGAGTTTGGTGAGAGCGGCGCGGTAGGGACCGGCCATGTCCTCGGGCAGCGCGGATTCGAAGACGGACAGCGCCTGCCCGAGCTTCATCGCCCCTCCCTTCAGCTCGCCCAGGACCCGGAAGAGCTGATCGGCGGTGCGTTGCTGCACCTCGTTGCTCACGAGATCCGCGGAGTAGCCGCCGATTCGCTTGCCGAGTCCCCAGGTGGCCCGCCCCGCGAAACCCAGCGGCAGGGCCGCCAGTCTGGCGGTGCGGGTGACGGCCTTGCGCGGAAGATCTGACATGCGCCCCTCCAACTCGCCGGCAGCAAGAAGCTGCTACGACGCCATTGTGACCTGTTGCGGATCCGTTGCGGACGTGGTGGGGGCGGCCCGAGCCGCCGCGGCGCCGCAGGGGCACTCGCGGTGCGGTCTCAGTTTCCCCTGCTCCCGCCGCAGATCCGGAAGGACGAACGAGGTGCGTACGCCCGCGCCGGGGGTGCCGTCGCCGTCGAGGAAGGCGAGGGCGTGTGCCGCGGCCGCCCCGGCGACGACCGAGGACAGCGCGGTGTCGCAGGCCGGCACGCCGGTCCGCCGGGCGGAGCGCCACTGCCCCACCACCAGGGGCCAGGCGGGTTCCCGCTCGGCCCGGTCGAGCAGGAGGCATTCCGCGCAGGCCGTGGACCCGGGCAGGACCAGGGGGCCGACGAAGCCCGTTCCCTCGACCACTCCGGTGTAGAGATGAGGCCGCCCTGCGGCGAGCAGTTCCCGTGCTGCCGCCGGATCGGGGGCGTAGGAGGCCAGGCCGTCCCGTGGGGCGAGCACGACGAGACCCAGCCCCGGCCCCAGCGACCCGCCCTCCTCCCTCGGCGGCCTCGCCCAGGGCGAGGCCTGCCGGACGGCGTGGCGCAGTGCCGCCAGCCGCCGCTGGCCGGTCTGCGCGGCCGCCACTCCGCCCGGGGCGGCGTCCCAAGGGGTGACGCAGCCGCCGTCGGTGGCGTCGACGTGTCCGACGCCCGCCGCCGAGAGCAACGCGGCCAGTGTCGCCCCCACCCGCCCGCCGCCGCGTACCTGCACTCGCGCGGACCTGCGGGCAGCCAGACGCCGCACGGCCCCGCCGGGCTCCGGATGCAGGACCGACAAGGACGCCAGGTCGGGGCGCAGCCGCTCGTTCACCACGGCAGCCGCTCGCCGCTCCGCCGTGGGATCGTCCAGCACTCCCGCGCGGGTGAGGCGCTCGACCAGGCGGTCCGCGGTGTCCCGGGCGAGTCCCATGCCGCGGGCCGCTTCGCGGAGCTGCGGGAGGCTGCGGGTGCCGTCCAGCAACTCCAGGAAGCTGCCGGTCGCGGTGTCGACCGGGTGCAGCACGACCGCGTGTGCCGGGGCCACGCCGTATTGCACGGTGTGGCGGTCCCGCCAACTGCGCCGGAGCGCGGGCTTGATCATCGGGTGCACGGTGGCCCTTCCCCTCACTGCCCCGGGTCCCGCCCGGAGGGCTTGCCCGGTGTTCCGGTCTGCACGGTGTGCCGGGGGTGCGCCGCCGCACGCACCCCGGTCTTCGGCCAGCATGCGCGAGGCGGTCGCTCCGTGCGGAAAGTTGTCCACAAGTGGTGGGTCATCATCCTATTTGTGCTGTCGGGCACGGCGTGGCCCCGGCGCGGGGGGCCAGGGATTTCCGTGCGCGGTCGTCCGGAGCGGACTACTTCCGCCGGGCAGCGGGTAACGTCGGAGCGTGCCCGCCGAACCGCTGAACAGCACCGGCCGCCGGCGTCGCGCCCGACCGCCGGCGGCTCCACCGGGGCAGGGCGCCGCGCTGCCGAACGGTGTCGAGGTGCGCCGCAGCGCCCGGCGCCGCCGCACGGTGTCCGCCTACCGCGACGGCGACCGCACCGTGGTGCTGCTGCCGGCCCGGATGAGCGCGGAGGAGGAGCAGCGCTGGATCGGTGTGATGCTCGATCGGCTGGCTGCCCAGGAGAGCCGCCGCAAGCCGGCCGAGGGCGAGCTCGTCGAGCGGGCCGCCAGGCTCTCCGCGCAGTACCTGGAGGGTCGCGCCGTCCCCGCCTCCGTGCGCTGGGTCACCAACCAGAACACCCGTTGGGGTTCCTGCACTCCCGCGGAGGGCAGCATCCGCCTCTCGCACCGCCTCCAGGGCATGCCGGAGTACGTCATCGACTACGTACTGCTGCACGAGCTGGCCCATCTGCTGGTCCCCGGGCACGGCGCCCGCTTCTGGCGCCTGCTGGAGAGCTACCCGCGCACCGAGCGGGCCCGCGGTTTCCTGGAGGGCGCCGCCGCGGGTGACCGCGGGCCGCGCGCCCCCTGACGCGCCGTCCGGCGCTCCCGAATCCCACGGCCACCACACCGCCGCCGGCACCCGCTAGCCTGACGCTGGACAGTTTTCAGCCACGGGATGGGGGACGGCGTTACGTATGGGCAGGGAATTCCAGCGCGGTCACAAGACCAAGCTCAGCGACCTGACAGCCGGCACCGACCTCTATGTGGGCGTGCGTATCGACGCTCCCGGGCTGACCTTCGACATCAGCTGCTTCGGCCTGGACGGCCAGGAGCGGCTCTCCGACGACCGGTACTTCATCTTCTTCAACCAGCCGAAGTCGCCCGAGGAGGCGATCCAGCAGCTCGGCCCGCAGGCGGGCGACACCGAGTCGTTCCGGGTGACCCTGGACCGCGTCCCCGAGGCGGTGCAGCGCCTGTCGTTCACCGCGACCATCGACGGCGACGGGCAGATGTCCCAGGTGGCCCCGGGGTATCTGCGGATCGTCGCCGGCGGAGAGGAGGTGGCCCGCTACGCCTTCGACGGGTCCGAGTTCAGCACTGAGCGAGCGGTGATGCTCGGTGACCTCTACCTCAAGGACGTCTGGCGCTTCGCCGCGGTCGGGCAGGGCTTCGACGGCGGCCTCGACGCGCTGCTGAAGAACTTCGGCGGCGAGGTGGCGGAGGAGCAGGGGGAGCCGGAGGCACCGGAACCCGCCGCGGCGCCCGGCTTCGCCCCGCCGAGCGGCCCGGCACCCGGCTTCGCCCCGCCCGCACAGGCGGTACCGCCGCCCGCGGCGCCCCAGGCTTTCCCGTCGCCCCAGCCGGCGGTACCGCACCACGCGGCCCCCACCATGGCCGCTCCGCTGAGCCCGCCGGCGCCGCATGCGCCCCCCGGGCCGCCCGTCTCGCCTGCGCTCGTCCTGCAGCAGCCGGGGCCGGGTGCGCAGTACGCCGCCCCGCCGGGACAGTCCGGCATGCAGGCGCCACCTGGCTACCCGGCTCCCCCCGGCCCGCCGTCCGGCTATCCGATGCCGCCCGGCCGGCAGGCGCACGGGAGCGCCGGGGTCCCGCAGGGCGGGCCCACCGGCCTCGCGGTGACTCTGGAGAAGTACCGGGAGGCCCCCACCGGCCAACGGTGGACCCTTCAGAACGGGCAGCTCGCCCGGGTCGACCTCGGAGTCGATCCGCAACCGGTCCTCGCGCGCCAGGGCAGTATGGTGCTCTACCAGGGCAAGGTCGACTTCGGCTACAAGAGCGCCGGCTTCACGGGCAGGATCGTGGGCAATGCCACCGGTCAGGAGATGCAGCTCATGCGCTGCACCGGCAGCGGTCAGGTGTTCCTCGCCGAGGACGCCTCCTACCTGCATCCGATCGAACTCCAGGGCGACGCGATCTGCGTCTCCGCCGAGCGGGTGCTCGCCTTTGACGAGTCGCTCCAGTACGAGGTGCGCCGGATCGAGGGTCACGGGATCCCCGGCGGCGCGCTGTTCACCATGCAGTTCCAGGGCACCGGCACCGTCGTGGTGAAGACGCACGGGACGCCGGTCGTGCTCCCCGTCACCCCGACCACGTTCGCCGACGCCGACGCGGTCGTCGCCTGGTCGGCCGCCGCGCAGGTCGTCGTCTCCAGCCAGGTGCGGCTGCGGAGGCAGGCCTACCCGGGCCACAGCGGGGAGAGCGTAAACCTCCAGTTCCGCGGCGCCCCGGGCAACTTCATCGTCGTCCAGCCCTACGAGGTCTGAAGGGGCCGCCATGAACCAGCAGACGATCACGGGCTTCTCCCCCACCGAGCCGGCTGCCCGTATGGAGAACCACGGCAGCAGCATGCTGAAGGTCGCGATGGCGAGCGGCCACGACCTCTTCGCCCGCACCGGCTCGATGGTGGCCTACGAGGGCTTCGTCCAGTACGAGGCGAACCCGCCCGCCGTGCGCCGGATGGCCTCGCAGTGGCTCACCGGCGAGGGCGCGCCGCTGATGCGCTGCCACGGCGACGGGCTGCTCTACCTGGCCGACTACGGTGCGGACGTGGTGGTGCTCAACCTCGCGGACGACAGCCTGTCGGTGAACGGCACCAACGTCCTCGCGTTCGACGCCCGTCTGCAGTGGGGCGTGGAGCGGGTGAAGGGCATGGCGAAGTTCGCCGGGCAGGGTTTGTCCAATGTCCAGATCTCCGGGACCGGCTGGGTCGCGCTCACCTCCCGCGGCACCCCGGTCGTGGTGGACTGCGGGCGCGGTGCCGACGAGACCTGCGTCGATCCGGACGCGCTCGTGGCCTGGTCCACGAACCTGAAGGTGAAGGGCAAGCGCAGCTTCAAGGCGTCCGCCCTGATCGGGCGCGGCAGCGGCGAGGCCTATCAGCTGGGCTTTTCCGGCCAGGGGTTCGTCGTCGTACAGCCCAGCGAGGACAGCGCCGATCGCCTCCGGGCGCGTGGCTGAGAGGAGCGTACAGAGATGCAGAGCCCGCTTTTCGCCTACACCGAGGTCCAGACCGCGGACCGCTACGCGCTCCAGAACGACAAGCTGCTGAGGGTCGCCCTCACAGGACAACAGGACGTACTGGCCCGCAAGGGCAGCATGGTCGCCTACCAGGGCATGGTCGAGTTCGACGGGGAGTACCGCAGCCAGGGGCAGCGCCGCTCCCGGGCGCGTACCGGCGAGGGACTGGACCTGATGCGCTGCTCGGGGCAGGGATCGGTCTTTCTGGCCAACCTCGCGCAGACGGTGCACATCGTCGACGTCGATCAGGAGGGCCTCACCGTCGACGGTGCCTATGTGCTGGCGCTCGACTCGCACCTGCACTGGGACGTCATCAGCGTCGACAGCCAGTACGGCGTCTCGGGTTCGGGCAAGTACAACCTGGCCATCTCCGGGCAGGGGAAGGTCGCGCTGATGACCTCGGGCCATCCGCTGATGCTGCGGGTCACCCCGCACACCTACGTCAACGCCGACTCCGACGCGGTGGTCGCCTGGTCGACCTCGCTGCGGGTGCAGATGCAGGCGCAGACCAGCTCGTCCGGGGTGTGGCGGCGCCGAGGGCAGACCGGGGAGGGCTGGGAGCTGAGCTTCATGGGCGAGGGGTTCGCCCTCGTCCAGCCCAGCGAGCTGCTCCCGCCCCAGGCGGCCGTGGTCGGCCCCGGGGTCCGCGGCCAGTACGGCGTGGGCGCCCAGGGCGGCCAGGGCAACATCTTCACCAACTGACGGCTGCCGGGGCCCGGCACCGACCGCCCGGGGCGCGTCGCTCACACCAGGGAGCGGGCCCGGTCCGTCAGGCGTACCACCGAGGAGTCGGCCACCGAGGCCACCTCGTCGTAGCCGAACCAGCGGAGCTCCAGCGACTCCTCGCTCAGGGCCTCTCTGGCGCCTGCCGGGGCGAGTGCCGTGAACTGCACGTCGAGGTGCCGGGCGCACGGGGTCGGGTGGCTGTCCAGCCGCACCGGACCGCCGGGCAGCAGCCTGAGGTCCGCGATGCCGGACTCCTCGCGCGCCTCCCGCAGCGCGGTGTCCGCCAGAGCGGTGTCCGCCGGCTCGCAGTGGCCGCCCAGCTGCAGCCACATGCGGAGCTTGCGGTGGAGCGTCAGGAGGACCCGGCCGCCGGACGGCTCGACCACCAGGGCGCTCGCCGTCAGATGCCCCTCGGAGCAGGACTTCCACATCCCGTCCGGGTGTGCCGCGAGGTGCTCCAGATAGGAGAGCCGGAGCCGCTCCTGCTCGGCGTCGGGTGCGGACCAGCCGCCGAGGGTGCGGACCGCGTCCTCGTACAGCGGGTTCACCTGCCGTCGTCCTCCCGGCCGGGGGTGTCGTCCGGGTCCGGGCCGCCTGGGCTGCCCGGGCCGGCCCCGGCAGCCGGCCCCGGGGTGCCGTCGGCCGGCGGCGCTTCCGGGGCACCCGTGCTGCCGTGCTGCTCGGCGGCGTCCCCGAGCATGCGGTCCAGCTCGGAGAAGTCCGCCTGTTCCCGATGCACGAAGCCGTCCGGGTCGTCCAGGTCGGCGGCGGTGGGCAGCATGTCCGGGTGCTCCCAGAGCGCGTCCCTGCCGTCGGCGCCCCTGGCGTCGGCAAGGGTCGCCCACAGCCGCGCCGCGTCCCGCAGCCGCCGGGGGCGCAGCTCCAGCCCGATCAGGGTGGCGAAGGTCTGCTCCGCGGGACCGCCGGAGGCCCGACGCCGGCGCAGCGTCTCCCGGAGGGCGCCGGCGGCCGGCAGGTGCGGTTCGGCCGCGGCGTGCACCACCGCGTCCACCCAGCCCTCGACGAGTGCCAGCGCCGTCTCCAGCCGGGCGAGCGCGGCCTGCTGCTCCGGGGTGTCCTCCGGCTGGAACATGCCCTGCTGGAGCTTCTCCTGGATCTCCTCGGGACGGGACGGGTCGAGCTGCCCGACGACGTCCTCGAGCTTCTCGGTGTCCACCTTGATACCGCGGGCGTATCCCTCGACGGCGCCGAAGAGGTGCGAGCGCAGCCACGGCACGTGGGCGAAGAGCCGCTGGTGCGCCGCCTCGCGCAGGGCCAGGTAGAGGCGCACCTCGTCCCGCGGGACGCCCAGGCCGGAACCGAGCGCCTCGACGTTCACCGGGACGAGCGCGGCCTTGCCGGCCGGCCCGAGCGGCAGCCCGATGTCGGTGGAGCCGGTGACCTCGCCCGCGAGCACACCGACGGCCTGGCCGATCTGGGTGCCGAACATCGCACCGCCCATCGAGCGCATCATGCCCAGCAGCGGACCGGCCACCGCCTGCATCTCCTGCGGCAGGACATCGCCCATCGCCACGCCGACCCGCTCGGCGACCGGGTCCACCAGGTCGCGCCAGACCGGGAGGGTCGCCTCCACCCACTCGGCGCGGCTCCAGGCCACGGCCGTGCCGGAGCCGGACGGGAGGGAGGTCGTGCCGTCCAGCCAGAGGTCGGCGAGTCGGACGGCCTCCTCGACCGCGGCGCGCTCCTGGGGGCCGACGCTGCTGTCCGTCGATCCGTCCGGCGCGCCCTGGGCGACGGTCTGCCGGGCGATGTCCTTGGCCATGTCCCAGTTGACCGGGCCGCCCTCGTAGCTCAGCATCTGGCCCAGCCGCTGGAAGGCGGCGCCCAGGTCTCCCGGGTCGCCGCCGCCGAGCGAGCCGAACATGGCCGCCAGCGGGTTGTCGGCGCCGCCCTGGCCGCTGCCGAACCCCAGGGGTCCGGGCTCCTGGCCGCGCTTCTTCCGGTCCTCGTCGCCGTCCTCCGGCTCCTCCGGCGGAAGGCCGAATCCGAATGGGGTGTCGCTCACGGGGTTCCTCGGATCTGTGCGCTGGGACGATGGGCGGGCGCCGCATCGGCCGCCGCGGCGGGCGTGCCGGTCGGTGCCGTGCTGCTGCGCGTGACGTGCGCGGACGTACGTGATGACGTGCGCGGGAAACGGCACTGCCCCCAGCCTAGACACGAGTCAGGCAGGATGGGGGTTCCGCGCACCCCGTACGAGAAACAACCGCTGGAGAAGCCCGGTGAGTTCCCAGGAGCCCAACGTTCGCGCAGCGCGAAACCGCGCCGAGCGCCCCGTCATCGCGGTCACCGGCGCCGCCTCCGGAGTCGGTGAGCTGCTGACCAGGCGGCTCGCCACCAATCCGGAGATCAGCCGGGTCGTCGCGCTGGACGAGCGCCGCGGGGAGGTGAGCGAGGCGGAGTGGCACGTGCTCGACGTGCGTGACCCGGCGATCGCCGACCGCCTGCGGCGGGACGGCGACCCGGTCGACGTCGTGGTGCACCTGGCGCTGGATCTCGACCTCGGTACCGATGCCACCGCCCGGACGGCCTACAACGTCCGCGGGACCCAGACCGTGCTGACCGCGGCCGCAGCCGCGGGAGTGCGGCGGGTTGTCCTGTGCACCTCGGCGATGGTCTACGGAGCGCTTCCCGAGAACGACGTGCCGCTCGCCGAGGACGCGGAGCTCCGGGCGACGGAGGAGGCCACCGGCCTCGGGGACCTGCTGGAGATCGAGCGGCTGGCCGAACGCGCGCCCCGGGCGCACCCGGGCCTGAGTGTCACGGTGCTGCGCCCGACCGTGCTGGTGGGCGGCACGGACACGGCCTTGACCCGCTACTTCGAGTCGCCGCGACTGCTGGTCGTCGCGGGCTCCCGGCCCTGCTGGCAGTTCTGCCACGTCGAGGACCTGGCGAGCGCGCTGGAGTTCGCGGCACTGGAGAAGGTGGACGGTGTGCTGTCCGTCGGCTGCGACGGCTGGCTGGAGCAGGAGGAGATCGAGGAGCTGACCGGAGTGCGGCGGATGGAGCTGCCGTCGGCGGTGGCGCTGGGTGCCGCGTCGCGGCTGCACCGGCTGGGGCTGACCCCGTCGCCCGCCGGAGACCTGGCCTACACGATGCACCCCTGGGTGGTGAGCGGCAGCCGGCTGCACGACGCGGGCTGGCGGCCGGACTGGACGAACGAGGAGGTGCTGGCCGAACTGCTCGCCGAAGCCTCCGGCCGGCACGCCGTGGCCGGCCGCCGACTCGGCCGGAAGGACGCCGCCACCACCCTCGGCGCCGCCGGCGCGACTGTGGCGCTCGTCGGCACCGCGGCGCTCGTCCGCAGGGTCCGCAAGCGCCGGGGCCTGTAGCGGCGGCCGGAGCAGCGCGTGCCGGGGACGCGGGCCGTCCGCGCCGCGCGCCACCCGGCGGCTTCCGGAACCGGGACCGGTGCGGCAGCATGAACCCATGGCACACACGCACCGGCACCCCGGCGAACTGGCCGCCGCCGACCCGATCCGGCTGCTGGCGGTGCGGGACTCCCCGCTCTCGCTCGACGAAGTCTTCCGCGCCGTCGGAGAGGACGCGGCCGGTGGCACGGCCCTGTTCGTGGGCACGGTGCGCAACCACGACGGGGGTGCCGACGTGACGGCGCTGGGCTACTCCTGCCACCCCTCGGCCGAGGAGGAGCTGCGGCGGGTCGCGGAGAAGGTCGCGGCCGACTTCCCCGTGCGGGCGCTCGCGGCCGTCCACCGGGTGGGGGCCCTCGGCGTCGGCGACCCCGCGGTGATCGTGGCGGTGTCCTGCCCGCACCGCGGCGAGGCCTTCGAGGCCTGCCGCCGGCTGATCGACGATCTCAAGCACGAGGTGCCGATCTGGAAGCACCAGACCTTCTCCGACGGGACGGACGAGTGGGTCGGGGCATGCTGAGCGCTGCTCCCCCGGGTGAGCGCCCCCGGGGTGCCGTCCGGTGCGGTGAGGGTCCCGAACGGCCGTCCGGGACCCTCCGGTTGCGGAATCTTCGCGGCGGCCGGAGCGTTGGAGTCCACAACGGCGGAAGCACCCCCTTCAACCGCGGCGGCTCCGGGTCCGCGGCGCAGGGGAAGGAACGGGAGGACCCATGGATGCGCTGATCTGGCTCCTGATACCCCTGGCGGCTGCGATATCCGCCGGCATCTGGTCCGTGTGGGCCGCCCGCCAGCGTGCGGACGGCAGTGTCGGCGACGTCGCCGGGGTCGCCGGGTACGCGGCGTTCCGCAGCGCGATGGAGACCCCGAGGACCCCCTCGGCCGGGGGCCGAATAGCCACGGACGGACCGTCCCGAGCGGCCGACTGACCAGCCCGTCCCGTACTGTCGTGCCATGCCACGCCGTCACACGACGATCCTCACCGCCGCGCTCCTGCTCATAGGAATGCTCTGCGCAGTGGTCCTGATGCCCGTGCCCTACGCGGAGCTCTCGCCCGGCCCGACGGTGAACACCCTCGGCGAGCACGACGACGATCCGGTGCTCAACATCAAGGACCGTGAGACGTACGACACCTCCGGCAACCTGAACATGACGACGGTCCGGGTCACCAGCGCCGCGTACCGGATGAGCCTGGTGGAAGCGATGTACGGCTGGCTCAAGGACGACGCCGCGGTCGTTCCGCGGGAAACCCTCTACCCCGAGGGGACCACGGCGGAGCAGGCCGAGGAGGAGAACGCCGAGGAGTTCAGCCAGTCGCAGAAGAGCGCCAAGGTCGCCGCGCTGCGCGAGCTGGACGTCCCGGTCACCACCCGGACGGTCGTCGCCGCGGTGGTCAAGGACAGCCCGGCCGAGGGAGTGCTGCGCGCCGGGGACGTGATCAAGTCGGTGGACGGCGAGGCGGTGGACGAGCCCGCGGACGTCGCGGAACTGGTCACCCGGCGGGACGCCGGTGAGGAGGTCGTCTTCACCGTGGTTCCGGTCAAGACCGCGGAGGCTGCGGAGAAGGCGGGGGAGGACCCCGCCGACCGCCCGGCCGAGGAGCGCACGATCGAGACCGTCCCGGCGGAGGAGGACGAGCGGGCCATCGTGGGCATCCAGGCGGGGACGGCCCACACCTTCCCGTTCGAGATCGACATCGAACTGGCCGACGTCGGCGGACCGAGCGCCGGGCTGATGTTCGCCCTCGGCATCGTGGACAAGCTGACCCCTGCCGAACTCACCGGCGGCGAGTTCGTGGCCGGTACGGGCACGATCGACGAGGCGGGGAGCGTCGGCCCGATCGGCGGAGTGACAATGAAGATCCGCGCCGCCCGGGACGCCGGTGCCTCCTACTTCCTGACTCCGGAGGCGAACTGCCCCGCGGCCGCGGGCGCCCGCCCGGACGGGCTGACGCTGGTGAAGGTCGGGACGATGGACGACGCGGTCACTGCCCTGGAACAGATCCGCGAGGGCGACGCGGACGAGCTGGAGCGGTGCGCCGCCGGCTGATCCTTGGCCGGAGGCGCACCGCCCGCGTGCGGACCGGTCAGCTCTCGAAGGTGGCGCCCAGCGCGTCGGCCAGACCGGGCACCAGGTTCGCCCCGGTCAGTACCTCGGTGGCGGTGTCCTTCTCGTGCAGCCGCACCGCCGACTCGCGGGTGCCGTCGCGGAGCACCGCCACCGTCATGCGGACCTCCTGCCGCTCGGGGTGGTCGGCCACCCAGGCGGCCAGTTCCTGCTCGTCGAGGTCGTCCGGCACGGACTCCTCCACGGACGGCGGAAGCATCAACCGCTCCACCGTCATGGCGCAGCCGATCACGGCCTCCGGCCAGGCGATGGTGCCGAGGAACTCGTCCAGCGGCACACCGGCGGGCAGCTCGTCCTGCTCGACCGGGGTGATCGCGGGCTGCTGGGGCAGCCCTTCCGGCTCGTCGCGGGTCTCGTCGAGGCCCAGTTGGGTGGCCAGTCCGGGCTCCTCGATGCGCAGCTGCTCGGTGTCCACCAGGGCGAACAGCCGGGCCGGCTGGTCCCAGCCGAGCCCGGCGGTGTACTCGTCGATGTCCAGAACTGCACGGGTGAGGGGCGATGCGGCCAGGGGAGTGCCGTTGTCGGGGAGATTGCTCATTCCCTTATCGTGCCTTCCACGACCCCGGAAACGGGAACTGAGTAAAGCTTGAGTAAGTTGACTGGGTGAGCCCTACTATGCGGGGCCAGCCACATCCATTGCGATCTTCGAGGTGCGCACCTTGGCTTTCCAGATGCCGGACCGGGGCTCAGGCGGTCCCTCCGGACCACGGATCAGAGTCGGCCAGCCCTCCGGGCGCGCCAAGACCCTGCTGATCACAGTAGGCGTACTGGCAGTGCTGGCCATGCTCTTCATCATGTTTGCCGGCTTCTGGACGGACTGGCTCTGGTACCGCTCCGTCCAGTACACGGACGTCTTCACCACGACCCTCTGGACCAGGATCGGCCTGTTCGCCGTGTTCGGTCTGCTGATGGCCGTGGTCGTCGGGATCAACGTCTGGCTGGCCCACCGACTGCGCCCGCCGCTCAGCGCGATGTCGCTGGAGCAGCAGAGCCTGGACCGCTACCGCATGGGGATCGCCCCGTACAAGAAGTGGGCCCTGCTCGCCGTCACCGTGCTCGTCGGCCTGATCTCCGGGGCCTCCGCCGCGGGCCAGTGGCGCACCTGGCTGATGTGGGTGAACGGCACGCCCTTCGGCAAGACGGACGCGCAGTTCGGCAAGGACATCTCGTTCTTCGCCTTCGACCTGCCCTTCTACCGCTTCCTGCTGAGCTTCGCCTTCGCCGCCGCGGTCCTCTCGCTGCTGGCCGCCGCCCTGGTGCACTACCTCTACGGCGGGCTGCGCATCTCGACGCCCGGGGCCAAGGCGACCTCGCAGGCCACCGGGCACCTCTCGGTGCTGCTGGGCGTCTTCGTGGCCCTGAAGGCGGTGGCCTACTGGCTCGACCGCTACGGCCTGGCGCTGAAATCCAGTGAGATCCGCAGCGCCGACGACTGGACGGGCCTGCGCTACACCGACGCCAACGCCTACCTGCCCGCGAAGACGATCCTCTTCTTCATCGCCGCCATCTGCGCGGTGCTCTTCTTCGCCACGCTGTGGCGCCGCACCTGGCAGCTCCCGGTCATCGGCTTCGGCCTGATGGTGCTCTCCGCCATCCTGATCGGCGGCCTCTACCCGGCCATCGTCCAGAAGTTCCAGGTGGAGCCGAACGAGCAGGCCAAGGAGACGCCGTACATCGAGAAGAACATCGAGGCCACCAGAGAGGCCTACGACATCGATGACGCGGATCTCACGGACTACGACGGAGTCACACCCGACACCGACGAACGCAACGAGAGCCTGCGCGAGGCCGCGGACGTCACGGCCAGCATGCGACTCCTCGATCCGTCGGTCGTCTCCCCGACCTACCGCCAGCTCCAGCAGGTGCGCGGCTACTACACCTTCCCGGACACGCTCGACGTGGACCGCTACGAGGACGAGGACGGCGCGGAGCAGGACACCGTGGTCGGTCTCCGCGAGATCAACATCGACGGTGTCCCTGAGCGCAACTGGATCAACGACCACTTCAAGTACACCCACGGCTTCGGCATGGTGGCGGGCAGTGGCACCGAGATCCGCTCGGACGGCACCCCGGTGTTCACCGAGAAGAACCTGCCGCCGGAGGAGCAGCTCGCGGGCGACTACCAGCCCCGGGTCTATTACGGCGAGCAGACCGACCAGTACTCCATCGTCGGCGGTCCGCAACAGGAGCTCGACTACGCGGACGACGAGGGCGAGAAGACCTACACCTACACCGGCAAGAGCGGTGTGGACCTCTCCAACACGGTGAACCGGGCGGCCTACGCGCTGACCTTCGGCGAGCCGCAGATCCTGTACTCCGGCGCCATCGGCGAGGGCTCGCGGGTGCTCTACAACCGCACCCCCAAGGAGCGCGTCGAGGCGGTCGCCCCCTGGCTGACGATCGACGGCGACCCGTACCCCTCCCTGGTGGACGGCAAGATCCAGTGGATCGTCGACGCCTACACCACCTCGGACGGCTACCCCTACTCCTCCCGCACGACGCTGGGGGACACCACCCAGGACTCGCTGACCGACGGCCAGCGGGCGGTCATCGCCCAGCAGGACCGGGTCAACTACATCCGCAACTCGGTGAAGGCGACGGTGGACGCCTACACCGGTGACGTCTCCCTCTACGAGTGGGACACCGAGGACCCGGTGCTGAAGACCTGGATGAAGGCCTTCCCCGGCACCGTCGAGCCGCGCAGCGAGATCAGCGACGAGCTGATGAACCACCTGCGCTACCCGCAGGACCTCTTCAAGGTCCAGCGCGAGCTGCTTCAGCGTTACCACGTCACCAGCGCCGGGCAGTTCTACAGCGGCAGTGAGCGCTGGCAGATCCCGGACGACCCGACCCACAAGGGCAACCCGGTTCCGCCGTACTACCTCAGCATGAAGATGCCGGACCAGGAGGCCAAGACCTTCTCGCTGACCACCACGTTCAACCCGAACCGCCGTGAGACCCTCGGTGCGTTCATGGCGGTGGACGCGGACGCCAGAAGTGACGAGTACGGCAAGATCAGAATCCTGAAACTGCCGGCGAACACCACCGTGGCCGGTCCGCAGCAGGTGCAGAGCAAGTTCAACTCCGATCCGACCATCGCGGAGTCGATCAACCTCCTCAAGCGCGGCGACTCCGAGGTCGAGTACGGCAACCTGCTCACCGTCCCGTTGGACGGCGGTCTCCTCTACGTGGAGCCGGTCTACGTCCGCGGCGCGGGGACCAACTACCCGCGGATGCGGAAGGTCCTGGTCACCTACGGGGAGCGTCTCGCCTTCGAGGACACCCTCGACCAGGCGCTGGACAAGGTGTTCGACATCGATCCCGGTTCCTCCGACGGCGAGGAGCAACCGGAGGAGCCGGAGCAGCCGGCCGACGAGGAGGAGGGCACCCCGGAGGTGCCGAACGCGCCCGAAGGCAGCGCCGCGGAAGCCCTCCAGGACGCCCAGGAGGCCTACGACGCCGGCCAGGAAGCCCTGCAGGAAGGCGACTGGGAGGCCTACGGTCAGGCTCAGACCGACCTGCAGGACGCGCTCCGGAGGGCCGAGGAGGCCTCGGGCGACGGCGGATAGCCGCTGGTCAGGGTGTATGGAGCGACTCCCGCGCCGTGGTAGTGTCAGCACTGCAACGGCGCGGGGTGGAGCAGCTCGGTAGCTCGCTGGGCTCATAACCCAGAGGTCGCAGGTTCAAATCCTGTCCCCGCTACTGCGGAAGGACCCGGAGTCTCATCGACTCCGGGTCCTTCGTCGTGTTTGGGACCAACTCGTGCCGGAGACCCGTGAGTCCTCTGGTGCGCGGCGTTTGGAGAGCAGTCATGTCGGGAAGTCGACAAAACGCTGTAGTGACCTCAATGGCTGCGGTATACCAGGTGTACCGAGGTTGCGGGTGGTGCGACGATGGACCTTATGGGGGATATGGCAAGGCTTGACGAGAAAGGTTGCCCGGACGCACGCGATGTCCAGGAGGCCGCGTCTGCCCTTGCCATGCCCGAAGCGGCGGTGCCCGGTACGGGCGCCGCGCCGAGTGTGCTCGGTGCGGAACTCCTGCGTCGCGGTGAACTGGACGCCGCAGAACCGCAGTTGCGGACCGCGGCTGCCTCCGGTGATCGAGCCGCGGCCAACAACCTCGGGGTGCTGCTGCACCAGCGGGGCTATCCGGACGAGGCGGTGAGCTGGTGGCGCAGTGCTGCGGTGGCGGGCTCCGCGGCCGCGGCGCACGCACTCGGCCGCTACCACCGGGAGCGCGGCGACGAGCCCGCGGCCGGCTACTGGCTGCGGCAGTCCGCCGAGTCCGGGCACACCCTCGGCGCGTACGCCCTGGGAGACCTGCTGGACCACTGCGGTGAGCCGGAGGCCGAGCGGTGGTTCCGTGCCGCCGCCGAGCACGGGCACCGGGAAGCGGCCTACCGGGTCGGGACGGCGCTGCTCAAGACCGCGGAGTCCGTCACCGAGCGTTCCGCTCAGCGGTCCGCGCCTGCTGCGGACGCGGAGGAGTGGTTCCGTCAGGCCGCGGCCCGGGGTCACTGCCGGGCCGCGCTGCGCCTCGGCACTCTGCTGGAGGAGCGGGGCGAGCGGCGCGAGGCCGGCCGCTGGTACCTGATCGCGGCGAACGACGGCGAACCGCAGGCCGCGTGCGCGCTCGGCTTCCTGCTGCGCGACGCCGGCAACGAGGAGGCCGCGGAGGAGTGGTGGCGCCGCGCGGCGGCCGACGGCGACGCCAACGCCGCCAACGCACTGGGTGCGTTGCACGCCGGCCGGGGTGAGCTGCGGGCCGCCGAGCGCTGGTACCGCTCCGCGCTGGACGCGGGGGACAGCAACGGCGCCTACAACCTCGGTCTGCTCTGCGCGGGCCAGGCGCGCACCGCGCAGGCCGAGCAGTGGTACCGGCGTGCTGCCTACACCGGGCACGTCGAGGCCGCCAACGCGCTGGCGGTGCTGCTGCTCCAGCGCGGCGACGCGGACGGGGCGGAACCGTGGTTCTCCAAGGCCGCCGAGGGCAGCAGCGTGGACGCCGCGTTCAACCTCGGCATCCTCTACGCCGGCCGGGGAGCGGACGCGGAGTCGCTCAGGTGGTACGGACGCGCGGCGGACGCCGGGCACGCGGAGGCGGCGCTCCAGGTGGCGATCGCTCTTCAGCGGCGCGGCGACCGCCGGTCCGCCGACCGTCTGCTGCGGGTGGCCGCTGAGGGAGGCAGTGTCGAGGGGGCCTTCCGGCTCGCCGGTCTGTTGGAGCGCCGGGAGCAGGCCGACGCGCGGCCGGCCGCGAGCGGGCCTCCCGAGTACGAGCAGTGGTACGGGACGGCGGCCCGCCAGGGTCACCGCCGGGCGCAGGTCCGGCTGGGCATGTGCGCGGCGGCCCGCGGCGACGTCGTGGAGGCCGCGCACTGGTACCGGACGGCTGCCGAGGCGGGCAGCAGCAACGGCGCCTTCAACCTCGGGCTGCTGCTGGCCCGGGAGGGGAGCGAGCCGGAGGCGGGCGTCTGGTGGCACCGCGCGGCGGAGGCGGGGCACGGCCGGGCGGCCCTGCGGCTGGCACTGCTCGCGGCGCGGCGCGGTGAGCTGGCGGAGGGGCGGCACTGGTGTGCCCAAGCCGTCGAGCTGGGACCGCAGGAGGTGGCGGACCGGGCGTCGCGGCTGAGTGAGGCACTCCATGACGAGCTCAGCGCGTGACTGCGGTGGTGCGCCGCTTCCCGAGGCCCCGGGCCCGGCGCATCAGCGATTTGCGCTGGTCGTCACCGCGTGGTTAGAGTGGGGAACACAACAGCGCGGGGTGGAGCAGCTCGGTAGCTCGCTGGGCTCATAACCCAGAGGTCGCAGGTTCAAATCCTGTCCCCGCTACTCGGTACGAAGGCCCGGAACCTCACGAGGTTCCGGGCCTTCGCTGTCGTGGTGCGCCGATGCGGCAAAGGCGGGCAGCAGTGCGGGCGGTGTGTGCGGTTCGTGGCCGTGGGCGGGTTGTCCAGCGCTTCCTCCCCGGGGAGGGGCGGGCGGGGCCGGGGCGCGCGGAGAGCGGAGGTCAGCTGGCCGCGCAGGCAGGGCAGAGGCCGCGGTAGGTGACGGTGGCCTCGGCGATGTGGAAGCCGAACCGCTCGCCCTCCGGGAGTGCCGCCAGTGGGTCCTCGGACGGATGGACGTCCCGAATGGTGCCGCAGCGAGAGCACACGAGGTGCTGATGGGTGTGGTGGGCGTTCGGGTCGTACCGCTTGGCGCGGCCGTCCGTGCTCACCTCGATGATCTCACCGATGGCGACGAGCTCGCTCAGCGTGTTGTACACGGTCGCCCGGGCGATCTCGGGCAGCCGCTCGGCTGCGAGGGTGTGCACCTCGTCGGCCGTGTAGTGGACGTGCTCCCCGTTGAGGACCTCGGCCACCACCCGCCGCTGCGCGGTGAGCCGCCAGCCGCGGTCGCGGAGCCTTCCCAGCAGGTCACTCATTCGTCCCACCCATCGTTCACGTCGGCTCCAGCCTAGCAGTGGACGTCACTCAGGCCGGACCGTGTACGGACTTCTTGCATATCTTGACTTGGACAAAGTCTAATGTAGGCTCAGCCTCGGCGAAAGCCAAGGACAGGACGCACAGCGCAGGAGGCGTAGTGACTGATCAGAGTGTTGCCACCGGACCGTTGACCACGGAATCCGGTGCACCGGTCGCGGACAACCAGAACAGCCAGACCGCAGGATCCGGCGGGCCGGTTCTGATCCAGGACCAGCTCCTGCTGGAGAAGCTCGCCCACTTCAACCGCGAGCGCATCCCGGAGCGGATCGTGCACGCCCGCGGTGCCGGCGCGTACGGCACGTTCACGCTGACGGCCGACGTCAGCCAGTACACCCGGGCGAAGTTCCTCTCCGAAATCGGCAAGCAGACCGAGGTCTTCCTGCGCTTCTCCACCGTCGCCGGGAACCTGGGCTCGGCCGATGCGGTGCGCGACCCCCGCGGTTTCGCGCTGAAGTTCTACACCGAGGACGGCAACTACGACCTCGTCGGCAACAACACCCCGGTGTTCTTCATCAAGGACGCCATCAAGTTCCCGGACTTCATTCACACCCAGAAGCGCGACCCGTACACCGGCTCACAGGAGGCGGACAACGTCTGGGACTTCTGGGGGCTCTCGCCGGAGTCGACCCACCAGGTGACCTGGCTGTTCGGCGACCGCGGCATCCCCGCGACGCTGCGCCACATGAACGGCTACGGCTCGCACACCTTCCAGTGGAACAACGCCGAGGGCGAGGTCTTCTGGGTCAAGTACCACTTCAAGACGGACCAGGGCATCAAGAACCTGCCCCAGGCCGAGGCCGACGTGCTCGCCGGCCAGGACCCGGACAGCCACCAGCGCGACCTCCGCGAGGCCATCGAGCGCGGGGAGTACCCGTCCTGGACCGTGCAGGTGCAGATCATGCCCGCCGCCGACGCGGCGGACTACCGGTTCAACCCGTTCGACCTCACCAAGGTGTGGCCGCACGAGGACTACCCGCCGATGGAGATCGGCAAGCTGGAGCTGAACCGCAACCCGCAGAACATCTTCGCCGAGGTCGAGCAGGCGATCTTCTCCCCGCACCACTTCGTGCCGGGTATCGGCCCCTCGCCGGACAAGATGCTCCAGGGTCGGCTGTTCGCCTACGGCGACGCGCACCGCTACCGGGTGGGCATCAACGCCGACCACCTCCCCGTGAACCGGCCGCACGCCACCGAGGCCAACAGCCACGGCCGGGACGGCCTGATGTACGACGGCCGGCACGGCGGTGCGAAGAACTACGAGCCGAACAGCTTCGGCGGCCCCGCCGAGACCGGCCGTCCGCTCTGGGAGCCGACCTCCGTCGCCGGCACCACCGGTGACCACGAGGCGCCCCCGCACGCCGAGGACAACGACTTCGTGCAGGCCGGCAACCTCTACCGGCTGATGTCGGAGGAGGAGAAGGCGCGGCTGATCGACAACCTGGCCGGCTTCATCTCGCGGGTTTCGCGGGACGACATCGCCCAGCGCGCGATCAAGAACTTCCGCCAGGCGGACGCGGACTACGGCAAGCGGCTGGAGGCCGCGGTCCAGGCCCTGCGCGGCTGACCGGACGCTTGTCGTAACAGCCCCGGAGGGGTCGGACGCCGCTGAGCTCCGGCCCCTCCGGCGCGTTCCGGAACAGGGCGGCCCGGGGGCCGCCTGACCGCACCGCGGTCAGGCCGGGACCGCTCCGGCGGCGCGGGTCTCCTCCGGGGCGGGCGCCGTCCAGCAGCGGACGATGTCCCGGACCGAGACGATGCCGACCGGCTCGCGGTCGTCCAGGACGATCAGGTGCCGGAACCCGCCGCGGGTCATGGCGCCTGCCGCGTCGGACAGGGTCCGGTCCGGGTTGGCGAACACGACCTCCGTGGTGGTGTGGGCGCCGGCGCTCTCGGTGTCGGGGTCCTGCCCGGACCCGAGGGCGTAGATGATGTCGCGCTCGGTCAGAATGCCGATCCCGCTGTCGTCGAGGTCCAGTACGACAGCGGCGCCGACGCGGCGTGCGGCCATCAGCCGGGCCGCCTGGCGCAGGGTGTGGGAGGGTCCGATGCTCAGGACCACTGTGCTCATGGCGTCGCGTACGAGGGTGGGCATGATCGGGTGCCTCCTCCTTGGCGGACCCGGGGAGCCTCCGGAATGTCCGGAGGGACCCGGGGGTCAGTGGGGGTCGTCCGAGGCCGCTTGCGCGTGCATTCACAAGCTCACAAGCGGTGAATTCTCATGCTCACATGCCCGCGCCGCCACGACAAGGGGAGTGCGGGCACGCGCCCCGCAGATCTTCGCGCCGTCGCGCGCCGGAGTCCGGCCCGCGCCCGGAGCCGTTCCGACCGCGCCGGTCGTGCCCCGGCCGGTTCCGTCGCCGTGTTCCCGTGGCCCGCCGGGCTCCGTGGGTCAGTCGGAGGTGCGCAGGTAACCCAGCAGGTCCTCGTGCAGCAGGCCGTTGGAGGCTGCGGCATCGCCGCTGTGCGGGCCGACCCGGCCGTCGAGGCCGGTGAACGTGCCCCCCGCCTCCTGCACGATCACCGCGTTGGCGGCCATGTCCCACAGTGACAGCTCCGGCTCGGCGCAGATGTCGAGCGCTCCCTCGGCCACCATCATGTACGGCCAGAAGTCCCCGTAGGCCCGGGTTCGCCAGCAGTCGCGTCCCAGGTCGAGGAAGCCGCCGAGCAGGCCCCGCTCCTCCCAGCCGCCCAGCGAGGAGTAGCCGAAGGAGGCGTCCCGCATGCGGGAGACCTGCGACACCCGCATCCGGGACGCCGACGTGAGGCTCCGTCCGGTGAAGGCGCCCGCGCCCTTCGCCGCCCACCAGCGGCGGTTCAGCGCCGGTGCCGAGACGAGTCCGACCACCGGGTGGTCGCCGCCCTCGCCGCATTCCATCAGCGCGATCAGGGTGGCCCACACGGGCACACCGCGGACGTAGTTCTTGGTGCCGTCGATCGGGTCGATCACCCAGCGCCGCGGCCCGGAACCCTCGGCGCCGAACTCCTCGCCGAGTACGGCGTCCCGTGGTCGCGCTCGGCGCAGCGTGCCGCGGATCAGCTCCTCGGTCGCCTTGTCCGCCTCGCTGACCGGTGTCATGTCGGGTTTCGTCTCCACCTTCAGGTCGAGCGCCTTGAACCGTTCCATCGTGGTGGCGTCGGCGGCGTCGGCCAGCACATGGGCGAGACGCAGATCATCGTGGTAGTCGGGCATGACCGAACAGTATCCAGTGCCCGCGATCGGGGTCACTCGGCAGGCCCGTCCGGGGGAGCGGCCCTACGGCCGTCCGGGCGTGCGCTCACTCACCCTTGACAGCTGTCGACGCCCCGTCAATGTGGGCGGCGGGCCCACCTCCGGGCCGGGAGGGGGAGCATGTCCAGCGCTCGCGAGTCCCTGCTGGCCTGTGCCCGGTCGGCTCTCGACACCCGCCCCTGGACCACCGTGCGCATGCGCCCGACGAGCCGGAGGCGCCGGCACGGGTGGCGGTGGCTGCCCCGCTGCGCCACCGAGCCGTTCCGCGGCTCGGCTGAAGCCGACCGCAACCCGAGGACGCCCGGCTCCGGTCGCGGCGCTGGAGCATCCGGCCCGGCCGGGCCGGAGCGTCCGGGCGTTCGGGTCCGGCCCCCGCGCCGCTCAGTCGCCCTCGTGCCGCTCCCTGGTGGCCAGCAGCCTCCGAAGCGACTCCAGCCGGGCCGGGTCCGCGTGCCCCCCGGCCACCCAGGCGTCGAGCGCGCAGTCCGGTTCGTCGTGGCTGCACGAGCGCGGGCACCCCTCGGTTCCCGGCTCCAGGTCCGGGAAGGCGCCGGTCACCCGGGACGGGTCCACGTGGTGCAGGCCGAAGGAGCGCACGCCGGGGGTGTCGACCACCCAGCCGTCGTCGTCGGGCAGCGGCAGCGCCAAGGCGGAGGTCGTGGTGTGCCGGCCGCGCCCGGTCACCGCGTTCACCTCGCCGGTCGGCCGGCGCCGTTTCGGGACGAGCGCGTTGACCAGCGTGGTCTTGCCCACCCCCGAGTGGCCGACCAGCACGGTGATCCGGCCGGTCAGCAGCGCCCGCACCCCGTCCAGCGGAGCCTCGCGGTGCACGGACACCGCGCGGACGCCCAGCGGCGCGTAGGTGGCGAGGAGCGTGTCGGCGGTCGCCAGGTCGGACTTGGTCAGCACCAGCAGGGGGGTCAGTCCGGCGTCGAAGGCGGCCACCAGGCAGCGGTCGATCATCCGGGGCCGGGGTTCGGGGTCGGCCAGCGCGGTGACGATCGCCAGTTGCTCGGCGTTGGCCACCACGACCCGCTCGTACGGGTCGTCGTCGTCCGCGGTGCGGCGCAGCACGGAGGCGCGCTCCTCGACCCGGACGATCCGGGCCAGGGTGTCCTTGACTCCGGAGCGGTCCCCGACCAGCGCGACCCGGTCGCCGACGACCACGCTCTTCCGGCCGAGCTCCCTGGCCTTCATCGCGGTGACCGTGCGGTCGTCCACCAGGCAGGTGACGCGGCCGCGGTCGACCGTCACCACGAAGCCCTCGACGGCCCCCTCGTGCTTGGGCCTGGTGTGTGTCCGGGGCCTGCTGCCGCGGCGGCTGGGCCGGGAGCGGATGTCGTCCTCGTCAGTGTGCTTGCCGTAGCGGCGCATCGCGGAGCCCTCAGCGGCCTTCACCGAGCATCTGCCGCCACATCGCGGGGAAGTCGGGCAGCGTCTTCGCGGTGGTGGCGATGTTCTCCACCTCCACTCCCGGTACCACCAGTCCGAGCAGGGCGCCCGCGGTGGCCAGGCGGTGGTCCTCGTAGCTGTGGAACACACCGGCCCGCAGCTTGCGGGGTCGGATCCGCAGGCCGTCGGCGGTCTCGGTGACGTCGCCGCCGAGCCCGTTGATCTCCTTGGTCAGCGCGGCCAGCCGATCCGTCTCGTGCATCCGCAGGTGCGCCACACCGCGCAGCACCGACTCGGAGTCGGCCAGCGCCGCCACGGCGGCGATCCCGGGGGCCAGCTCGCCGACCTCGCCCAGGTCGGCGTCGATGCCCTGGACCTTGCCGGTGCCGGTGAACGTCAGGCCCCTGTCGTCTCGTTCGCAACTGCCGCCCATGGTGGTGAAGAGGTCACGCAGCGCGTCACCCGGCTGGGTGGTGTGCCGCGGCCAGTCGGGGACGGTGACCCGGCCGCCGGTCAGCAGAGCCGCGGCCAGGAACGGCTGCGCGTTGGAGAGGTCCGGCTCCACCACCAGGTCGCGCCCCAGCAGCGCGCCGGGGGTCACCCGCCACACCCCGGCGGCGCCGCCGGCCTCCGGGGTGTCGACCCGGGCACCCGCGGCCCGCAGCATGTCCACCGTCATCCGGATGTGCGGCATCGAGGGCAGCCTGCCGCCGGTGTGACGCACCTCCACGCCCTGGTTGAAGCGCGGCCCGGAGAGCAGTAGGGCGCTGACGAACTGGCTGGAGGACGAGGCGTCGATCTCGACCGGACCGCCGGTCACCGAGCCGCCGCCGTGCACCGTCATCGGCAGGGCACCGCGGCCCTCGTCGTCGATCCGGGCGCCGAGCGCGCGCAGCGCGTCGATCACTCCGTGCAGCGGGCGCTCGTACGCGCGGGGGTCGCCGTCGAAACGGACGGGCCCGTCCGCGAGGGCGGCGAGCGGCGGCAGGAAGCGCATGACGGTGCCGGCGTTGCCGACGTCCACCGTGGCCGGGCCGAGGAGTCCGGACGGGATGATCCGCCAGGCCTCGCCCGTGCCGTCCGGCCCGACGCCCTCCTCGATGCCGATCCCCAGGGCGCGCAGGGCCTCCGCCATCAGGACGGTGTCGCGGGAGCGCAGCGGGCGCCGCAGCCAGCCCGGCTCGGAGGAGAGCGCAGCCAGGACGAGCCCGCGGTTGGTGACCGACTTCGATCCGGGCACGGTCACGGTCGCGTCGACGGGGCCGGAGGCGAGCGGCGCCGGCCAGAGTGCGGTGTGGTCGGTCATGTCCCTCACTTTAGTGGTTCGCCGCGGACGGCGAATCCGGCGGAGAAGCGTGGAATCCGCGAAACGCGCCGGTCATCGCACCCCCTCGCGGCGCGGACGCGGCCGTCCGGAGCATGTGCGGCGTCGGCTGGTGGGCCGCACGTCCGCACCTCCTCCTCTTGCTGGCGGCCGACGGCCGTGAGTGATCGACTCCGGGATCTCGCCGTCCGCGCCGTAGGGGGTGTGGCAGCCGTCCGGGGCAGACGCCGCTCGGGCACGGCGGGCCCACGGGCCCGCTCGGTCACGGGACCCCCCGTCCCGCCGGCGCCGGGCCGGCGGAACCTGCTGACGATCGTGGCCGCCGTGCTGGTCCTGGTGGGCTGGCAGGCGTTCGTCCGCTTCGGCGGCGACGGCACCGGCGGTGTCTCGGCGGGTGGTACGGAGGGCGCGGACGGGCGGGGGTGAGCCGGACTCCGTCGTGGGAACCTGGCCGGGGACCTACCGCTGCGCCCAGGGTGTCATCGGCTTGGAGCCGGAGCCGGAGCCGGAGCCGGAGCCGGAGCCGGAGCCGGAGCCGGTGGTCGACGGCGATGGTTCCGCGGAGGCGGTGTTCGTCTTCCGTCCGGTGGAGTCGAATCCGAACGCGGCCTCCGGGTCCTTCACGAGGGTGGGCTACCAGGACGAGGTCCTGCGGTTGTTCGGCGACCGCTGGATCGAAGGGCCGACCGGTTACAGGACGGGCGACCTCACCGCCGGCTGGGACCCGGAACACCCGGACGCGTTGCCGGGGCAGGCGCACGGCGCGGGGCGCACCGCCTTCGAAACCACCCGGAAGCAGTGACCGCGGCCCCACCGCCCGGCCGCCCTCGGCTGCGCGGCGGGGCGCCGGGTGCTCAGAGCTCCAGTATCCAGCGCCCGCCGCCGACGAGGGAGCAGAGCGATACCGCGTGGAAGAGCAGCAGCCAGCCGCCGGCGGGCACGTTGGTCAGCCGGTGCAACTGGTCGGCGTCGGAGTCCGGAGCCCCGCCGCGCCGGCGCTTGGACTGGAGCTCGAACACCGGGCGCACCCCGCCGAGCAGCAGGAACCAGACCACTCCGTAGGAGAAGACGGACTGGAGTTCCGCCGGGGCCAGCCAGGAGACCGTTATGAACAGGGCGCCCGTGGCCACCACCGTCAGCACCCCGTAGGCGTTGCGGACCATGACGAGCAGGGCCAGCAGCAGCGCGGTGGCGCCCCACAGCAGGGCCGTGATGTGGCCCGCCGACAGCAGCCAGGCACCGCCGAGGCCGAGGAGCGAGGGGGCGGTGTAGCCCGAGGCCGCGGTGAGCACCATGCCGATGCCGGTCGGCTTGCCGCGGGAGACCGTCAGGCCCGAGGTGTCCGAGTGCAGGCGGACCCCTTCCAGCTGACGGCCGGTCAGCAGTGCCACCAGGCCGTGCCCGCCCTCGTGGGCGATCGTCACCGCGTTGCGGGCGATCCGCCAGCTCAGCCGGGAGCCCACGACCACGAGGGCCACCGCGCCCGTGACGATCACCAGCCACAGCTCCGGCGTCTCCTGGGTGCCGAACACCCGGTCCCAGACCTCGGTGACGCTGTCGATGTCCATGTGTCCTGTGTCTCCTCGTGCACGGCGCGCTCTCCGACCGTGCGAGCGGCGCGCTCTTCCGACTGCCCGACGCGCGCCATCACATCAGAGTGCCAGTCGGTTCCACCAGCGGGCCCCTGGGCCGTCTGCGGGCCGGTGACGCCCGCTGTCGGTGCCGCGTGGCAGGCTTGGTGCCATGTGCGGCAGGTATGCGGCGAGCAGGCAGCCCGAGGAGCTCGCGGGGATCTTCGACATCAGCCGCTGGGAGCCCGCCGAGGCTCTCGCGGCCGACTACAACGTGGCGCCCACCAAAGAGGTGTACGCGGTGCTGGACCGTCCCGTGAAGGAGTCGGGCAGCCCGGAGCCGGTGCGGCAGTTGCGCACCCTGCGCTGGGGCCTGGTGCCCTCCTGGGCGAAGAGCCCCGACGTCGCGGCGAAGATGATCAACGCCAGGGCGGAGACGGTGCACGAGAAGCCCTCCTACCGGCGGGCCTTCGCCACCCGCCGGTGCCTGCTGCCGGCCGACGGCTACTTCGAGTGGGTGACAGCGAAACCGGAGCTGGACCTGGAGCAGCAGGGCAGGCGGAAGCGGGGCCGCAAGCAGCCGTACTTCGTCACCCCGGCCGACGGCTCGGTGATGGCGCTGGCCGGGCTGTACGAGTTCTGGCGCGACCCCACCGCCCCGGAGGGCGACCCGAAGGCCTGGTGGGCGACCTGCACGGTGGTCACCACCGAAGCGGAGGACGCCCCGCTGCCGTCGGCGCGGCCGGACGGCCCGCGTGCGCTGGCCGACATCCACCCGCGGATGCCGGTGGCGCTCCCGCCCGAACGCTGGGACGCCTGGCTGGACCCGGCCCGTACCGATCCCGACGAACTCCGCGCGCTGCTCGCCGACCTCCCGACCGCCCGGCACCGCGCCCACCCGGTGGCCACCGCGGTGAGCAACGTGCGCAACAACGGACCGGAGCTGCTGGAGGAACTGGCCGCTCCCGAGGAAGAGACCCTCTTCTGAGGGCGGGAGAGGCGTGAGGGCGGAGCACGCGGTCCCGGCGCCCGTCCCGCCGAGTGCGGTGGTGGCGGCGGCCACTCCCGCCGGGAACGCCCGGATCAGCTGGTACCGCGCCACCGGCGCCCGCGCCGTGCTGGCGCTCGGGCACGGCGCCGGTGGCGGGATCGAGGCGCGCGACCTCCAGGCGCTGGCGGCGGAGCTGCCCGCGGCAGGGGTGACGGTCGCCCTGGTCGAGCAGCCGTGGCGGGTGGCGGGACGCAAGCTGGCTCCCGCGCCCGCCCGGCTGGACGCGGCCTGGACGGCACTGTGGCCGGCCCTGGAGGAGGAGGGGCCGCCCGTGGTCGCCGGGGGCCGCAGCGCCGGCGCACGCGTGGCCTGCCGGACGGCCGGCGCACTCGGGGCCCGCGCGGTGGTGGCGCTGGCCTTTCCGCTGCACCCACCGGGAAAGCCGGAGCGTTCGCGGGCCGACGAGCTCGCCGGCCTCCCCGTACCCGCGCTCGTGGTGCAGGGCGGTCGAGATCCGTTCGGGCGTCCCGCGGAATTCCCGTCGGGGATCCGTCCGGTCGGGCTGCCGCACGCCGACCACGGCTTCGCCGTGCCCAAGCGGACCTCCGACCCGGCCACGAGCGTCCCCGAGACCCTCGCACTGCTCACCGGGGCCGTGCGCGAGTGGCTCGCCGGGCTGCCCCTGCCCGCGCGCTGACCCCGCCCTGCCCGACCGCGGGCGTCCCTCCGCGACGACGGACGCGACGCCGTGCGCGGGCTTGTCCGCGACGGGCACCGGCGGGAGCCCGCCGCCCCCGCGCCCGCAACGGGGTGACGTGCGACACGGCCGCCGCGCCCGGGCGAGACCGTGGAATGAATCCCGGCCCGTCCGCTGTTGTGCGCGGTACCGGTACGACACGACAGTGGAGAGGAAGCGCCCCTCATGGGTTCAGTCGCTTGCCCGCAGCGCCCCCAGGCCGCCGATCTGGACTGGGCGACGCTCGCGCTGGCCGGCACCGGACAGCCTCAGGCGGCGGCGAAGGCGGATCGTCGTCTATTCTCCGATTCGAGCGGGTCCGCTCTCGGGCTCGCCACCGTCACGGAGGAGGTGGGTACGGTCGCCGGGACCGAAGACCGTACGGACGACGACCCGCGCGAGACCGACGCCGAGCGCAACGCGCGGTTCGAGCGCGACGCCCTGGGCTTTCTCGACCAGATGTACTCGGCCGCGCTCCGCATGACGCGGAACCCCGCGGACGCGGAGGACCTGGTGCAGGAGACGTACGCCAAGGCGTACGGCTCGTTCCACCAGTTCCGCGAGGGCACGAACCTCAAGGCGTGGCTGTACCGCATCCTGACCAACACCTTCATCAACTCCTACCGCAAGAAGCAGCGCGAACCGCAGCGCAGCGCGGCCGAGGAGATCGAGGACTGGCAGTTGGCCCGGGCCGAGTCGCACATGTCGACCGGTCTGCGCTCGGCCGAGTCGCAGGCGCTCGACCACCTGCCGGACTCGGACGTGAAGGAAGCGCTCCAGGCGATCCCGGAGGAGTTCCGCATCGCGGTCTACCTCGCGGACGTCGAGGGGTTTGCCTACAAGGAGATCGCCGACATCATGGGGACTCCGATCGGCACGGTCATGTCCCGACTGCACCGCGGGCGGCGTCAGTTGCGCGACATGCTGGAGGGCTACGCGCGCGAGCGCGGCCTGGCCGGGGCCACCGCCGGGGGGCCGGCCTCCGAGGAGTCGCACAACCGGAAGGGTTCGGGCTCATGAGCTGCGGAGATCCTCACGAGACCGACTGCTCCGAGGTTCTGGACCACCTCTACGAGTATCTCGACCAGGAGATGCCCGAGGTGGATCGGGGCAAGCTCGCCGAGCACTTCGACGAGTGCGCGCCCTGCCTGGAGAAGTACGGCTTGGAGCAGGCGGTCAAGAAGCTCGTCAAGCGGTGCTGCGGCCATGACGACGTACCGTCCGACCTGCGGTCGAAGGTGATGGGCCGGATCGACATGATCCGGGCCGGCGAGAGCGTCCCCGAGCGGGCGCTGCTGGAGCCGGCCGAGGGTGCCGGACGGCCCGCCGGCCGCTCCGGCGCGGGGGACACCGAGCTCGCGGACGGCGCCGCCGACGCCACCCGGACGGGCCGCCGCGAGGCCCACTGACCGCATCCGGTCCCGAACCGGGCCCGCCGCGCCTCAAGTGGGCCGATCCAGGACCCGATCGGGCATTCCGGCGGCTTTCGGGCGGGTCGGCGCGGCCGTGCAGTTCACTCGATCGGGCTAATCGGGCCCGCTCCGGTCGGCCAATCCCCCCAACACGCCTCGCCATGTCCGCCCGCGCTCCTATATTCCCCACGCGGGCACGGGGAGGTGCGATGCGGGGACAGCCGCTTCCGTGGGGGGCACGACTCCAGGTCGGCGGTGCGGCCGGCGCGATGCTGCTGCTCGTCGCGCCGGTGGCCGGCGGGCGCTGGCCGGGCGACGGCCCGCCGCACTGGCAGGCGCTGGCAGCGCTGATCGGGCTCTACGCGGCCTGCGAGTGGCTCCCGCAGTGTCCGCTGCTGGGGGACGCGGTCCCCCGGGAGATGCGCGGATCCGCCGCGCCGGGGGGCCCGGCGCCGGAGTGGTCGCTGCCCGTCCTCCTCGCCTCCGCGTTCGTGCTGCCGCCCGCGGCGGCCGCGCTGGTCCCGGTCGCCGGGGCGCTGCTGGGCAGGCCCGGTGACCGTCGCCCGCACCCCGTCGCGCGGCGCCTGTGGCACGCGGCGCAGCTCGCGCTCGCCGTGTGCGCGGCCGCCCACCTGTACCGCCTCCTCGGCGGTTCGGCTGCCCAGGGGGACGTTCCGGGCGGCGCCCTGCTGCCCGCCCTCCTGGCCACTGCCGTGTTCAGCCTGCTGCTCGCCGTCTCGGACGGCGCCCTGCTCGCGAGCGTCGAGCGCCTCCCGCTGCCTGCCGCCTGGCGCGGCAGGATGCTCGCCGGACTGCTGCCGCACTTGGTCCAGGGCCTGGCCGGTCTGCTGATGGCCGTGCTCTGGCAGAGCGCCCACGGACCGCTCGCAGCGCTCTGCGTCCTGCTGCCGATGTACACCGGTTGCTGGATCTTCGCCCAGCACCACCGCGAGCGGGCCGCGCACCAGGCGACCGTCCGGGCGCTGGTGCAGGCCGTCGAGATCAAGGACGGGTACACCCGGGGCCACAGCGAGCGGGTCGGCCGGGCCTCCGCGCTGATCGCCGCCGAACTCGGTATGGACGCGGACCGGACCGAGGTCCTCCGCCTCGCCGGGATCCTGCACGACATCGGCAAATTGGGGGTGCCGACCCGGGTGCTCCGCAAGGAGGGCCCGCTCACCGAGGAGGAGCGGGCCGTCATCAGGCTGCACCCCGAGTACGGCCACGAGATGGTCCGCGGAATCGCGTTCCTCGGCGAGGCCAGGTCCGCGATTTTGCACCACCACGAGCGGCTCGACGGCAGCGGTTACCCCTGCGGCCTGCGCGGACGGGAGATCCCGGAACCGGCTCGGGCCGTCGCCGTCGCCGACGCCTTCGACGCCATGACGTCCACCCGTAGCTACCGGTCCGGTCGTCCGGTGCCGGAGGCACTGGCCGAGCTGCGCAGGTGCGCGGGCAGCCAGTTCGACCCCCGCATGGTCCGGGCGCTCGTGCGGGCGCTGGAGACCAGCCCCTGGACCCCGGCGGCGCCGGAACCGCCTGTGCCCGGGCCCAGCGCGCGGGAGGGCGCGCCGGCTCCGGGGCCCCGTGCCGCTTCGGCCGCCGGGGTGCTCCCCGCGGGCCGTGCTGCCGGAGGCCCCGCCCCCGGGACCGTGCGGGTCCTCGACGCGGTCCGCCGTCTCCGGTGAGGCACCCCGTGCGGCGCTTCGACGGACTGCGGTCCCTTGGCCTCCTCTGCCGCTCCGCAGCGGTCGCCGCCGCGGCGACCGCGGTCGGCTGGACCGCGGTGCAGGGGCTGCGGGAGCCCGCCGCGGCACTCGCCTTCGGGCTCCTGATGGTGCTGGGCGAGGCGGTCCGCACCGAACTGCCCGGGGGCCGGGACGTCGCGCCGCTGGGCGCGGCCGCCGCGTTCGGGTACGCACTGCTGGGCGAGACCGGGGGCTCCCCGGCCGCACCGGGCGCGGCCCAGGTGGTGGCCGTCTGCGCCGCGGCCCTGCTGCTCGGCGCGGTGCCCGCGGTGCTCGCCGGCGCCGCGCCATCGGTCGAGCACGCCTGCCGCCGGCTGCTCACGGTCGGATTCGCGGCGGTGTGCTTCCAGCCCCTGCACGGGTCGGGGCTGGTCGGCCCGGGGCAGGCGGTGCCCGCCATGCTCGTCGTCCTGCTGGCGACCGGCCTGTTCGGCGCGGTGCTGGGGGCGGGGCTCGACACGCCGGGCTCCGGCCTGCCGTACGGGGTGCTGCTCCGGGAGGAGCTGCGCGGCCGGCGCGGACTCGGCGCGGCGGTGTGCGCGACCGCGGCGGTGATGGCGTCGGCCGTCGCGGTCGCCGGGCTGTGGGCGCTGCCGGTGTTCTGCGTGCCGCTGCTGCCGACCCAGCTCGCGCTGCGCCGCTACGCCGCGAGCCAGGCCGTCTACCGGCAGACCATCGCGTCACTCGCCCGGGCTACGGAGGTCGCCGGACACACCGTGGCGGGGCATTCCCACCGGGTGGCGGCGCTCAGCCGGGAGGTCGGACGCCGGCTCGGCCTGCGGGAGAGCGAGCTGCTGGTCCTGGAGTACGCGGCGCTGATGCACGACATCGGGCAGCTCTCCCTGCTGGACCCCGTGCCGGGCGGGGCCACCGAGCCGCTCGATCCGCGGGTCCGGCGCCGGATCGCGGCGCTCGGCGGCGCGGTGGTCCGGCAGAGCGGGGTGCCGGAGGAGGTGGCTCTGATCGTCGAGCAGCAGGCGGGCCGCTACCGCGACCAGCCGGTCGCGGCGCGGGTCGTGCGGGCGGTCAACGCCTACGAGGAGCTGGCGGGCGGTTCGGGCGGCCGGGCGGATCCGGTGGGCGGACCCCTGGGTGCGCTGGAGCGGCTCCGGCTGGCCACCGCGCACGAACTCGACCCCCGGGTGGTCGAGGCACTGGCCTGCGCCGTCTCGCGCGGTGCGGTGCGGTGACGCACGATGACCCTCCGGGTGCGGGTGCTGTGCACCCCGCGAAGGTCCGGTGAAAGGGTAATGAGCGGTGCCCCGGGCGGGCATGGTTGGATGCGAGGAGGAGCGAGAAGCACGGACGCGCGCAGCGACCGCTACCGGCGGCAGCACCACCCACAGGCGGGAATCAGACGGGAAGCATCGTGAGGATCTTCGGCAGGGCACGGCACCGGCCGTCAACCGACTGGCGGCTGGCGACGGACCGTGCGTTCACGCTCATCGGGGACGGCCACTACGAGGACGCGGGCGCGCTGCTGACCCGTGCCGCCGACCTGGAGCCCTGGCTCTCCGAGTCCTGGTTCAACCTGGCGCTGCTGCACAAGTTCCGCCACGACTGGGAGCAGGCGAGGACTACGGGCCTGCGGGCCGTGGCCCTGCTCGACCGCGCCTCCGGCGCCCCGGACTGGTGGAACGTCGGCATCGCGGCCACCGCCCTTCAGGACTGGCCGCTGGCGCGCCGCGCCTGGCAGGCCTACGGGCTGCGGCTGCCGGGCGCCCCGGGCCGGCCGGGTGCGGCGGGGGACGGCCCCGCTCCCTCGGACCCGCCGGACCTGGAGCTGGGCAGTGCGGCGGTGCGGCTCTCCCCGGAGGGCGAGGCCGAGGTGGTCTGGGGACGCAGGCTGGATCCGGCGCGACTGGAGGTGCAGTCGATCCCGCTGCCGTCCTCCGGACGTCGCTGGGGCGAGGTCGTCCTGCATGACGGCGTCCCGCACGGCGAGCGCACCCTGGCGGTCGGCAGCGCGCTCTCGGCGTATCCGGTCTTCGACGAGATAGAGCTCTGGGCGCCCTCCCCGGTGCCCACCTGGGTGGTGCTCCTGGAGGCCGCCACCGAGGCCGACCGGGACGCCCTGGAGCTGCTGGCGGCCGAGGCCGGCTACGCCGCCGAGGACTGGTCGTCCTCGGTCAGGCTGCTGTGCCGGTCCTGCTCGGAGTCGCGGATGCCGAGCGACGAGGGCGACGGCACCATCCGCCAGGACCCGCACGACCACAGCGCCCCGGGCCATCCGGGACCGCTGGGACACATGGCTCCGGGCGGGCCGGGTGCCCTCTGGGTCCCGGAGCGGGAGTGCGGTCTGGCCGCTCCGGAGGGCCTGGTGCGCGGACTGCTCGACAGCTGGGTCGCCGACAGCCCGGACACCCGGGAGTGGCGGGACCTCGAAGAGGTCTGCTGAGCAGACGGCCGGGGGCGGCCCCCTGCGCCGGGCGGCGACCGTCCCGGGCCGCCCGGCACGTCCCGGGTCCGCGTCGAAACGTTCCCGGGCCGCCTCGGCACGTCCCGGGTCCGCGGAACCGGGTGGGGCAGTCCGCAGAGCCCCGTACCCTGTAGGGCGACCCAGCCACCCGGGACCCCGAGACGGTACGCGGGTGCACAGGCAGCGAGGAAGGCGTACGGCGGAGATGGCCCAGCAGCAGGAGACCAGGTCGGAGTCGGCCGGGGAGTTCGTCGACGACATCGCGGACGCCGAGGAGCGCGAGGCCGCACACCGTTCCCGCGGCACGGCCCGGCCGATCACCGTCGTGGGCAACCCCGTACTGCACCGGGAGTGCCGGGACGTCACCGAGTTCGGTGACGAACTCGCGTCGCTGGTCGACGACATGTTCGCCTCGCAGCGGGCCGCGGAGGGGGTCGGCCTGGCCGCGAACCAGATCGGGGTCGACCTGAAGGTGTTCGTCTACGACTGCCCGGACGACGACGGCAACCGCCACGTCGGAGTCCTCTGCAACCCGGTGCTGGACGAACTCCCGGCCGAGCGCCGGGAGCTGGACGACAGCAACGAGGGCTGCCTCTCGGTGCCGGGGGCCTACGCCGCGTTGGCCCGCCCGGACCTGGCGGTGGCCCGGGGACAGGATCCGCAGGGCCGTCCGATCGCGGTCCGCGGCACCGGTTACTTCGCCCGCTGCCTCCAGCACGAGACTGACCACCTCTACGGTCGGCTCTACATCGACCGGCTGGCCAAGCGGGAGCGCAAGGACGTGTTGAAACAGATGGCCGAGGGCACGCCGCGCTACGAGACGGTCCCGAACGACTGACGCGGACGGCCGGTGGTCCGCGACTGAGGCGGACAGCCGGTCCCGACCGACGGAGGCGGCGCGGCACCGGGGCCGGCGAGGCGGGTGCGCCGGATGCGGTTTTCACTGGCTCGCCCACTGGCGGAGGCCGGCAGTTGTTGACGTGTACAGGGCTCTGGGTCAGGCTCGTTGCCATGCGTGGACGAGCTGCCAGAACCCTTCTCTCAATTGTCATGTTTGCGGCATCTTTGGTGACCCTCTCCGTGGCGACCGCGGGGACGGCGCAGGCCGACTCCTGCTACACCTGGAACCGCACTCTTTCCCAGGGCGCCTCCGGCGCCGACGTCACCCAGCTCCAGATCCGGGTGGCCGGCTACCCCGGGTACGGCAACGTGCTCGCCATCGACGGCCAGTACGGCCCGGCCACCGCCGCCGCGGTCAGACGCTTCCAGTCCGCCTACGGACTCGCCTCCGACGGCGTCGCCGGCCCGAACACCTTCAACCGGATCTACGCCCTCCAGGACGCCGACTGCTCCCCGGCGCACTTCTCCTTCTCCGAGCTGAACAACTGCAACTCCACCTGGAGCGGTGGCAACGTCAGCGCGGCCCGCGCCAAGGAGAACGCCAAGCGGACCATGTGGAAGCTGGAGGCCCTGCGGCACGCTCTCGGCGACCAGCCGATCCGGGTGACCAGCGGCTTCCGCTCCAAGGCCTGCAACAACGCGGTCGGCGGCTCCTCCACCAGCAGGCACCTCCACGGTGACGCGGCGGATCTCGGCGTCGGCGCGCACTCGCTGTGCACCTTCGCGAAACAAGCCCGGAACCACGGCTTCCGGGGCATCCTCGGCCCCGGCTACCCCGGGCACAACGACCACACCCACCTCGACCACCGCTCCTCGCGGTTCTGGTCCGCCTCCACCTGCGGCATCTGACCATCCTCTCCCCCACCCGGCCGGTGGGTGGGGCGTCGGTGAGCCGGGTGCGGTCCGGCGGGAACGGGTGTCAGAACTCGTCGTCGAAGGAGACCGAGCCCTCCACCGCGACCTGGTACGCGGACGCCCGTCGCTCGAAGAAGTTCGTCAGCTCCTGCACGTCCTGCAACTCCATCCAGGGGAACGGGTTCTGCGAACCGAAGACCGGTTCCAGCCCGAGCCGCCGCAGCCGCTGGTCGGCCACGCACTGGAGGTATTCCCGCATCGACGCGGCGTTCATCCCGGGCAGCCCGTCCCCGCAGAGGTCGTGGGCGAACCGGAACTCGGCCTCCACGGCCTCGCGGAGCATGGCCGTGACCTCCTCCGCAAGCTCCGCGTCGAAGAGCTCCGGCTCCTCCGTGCGGACGGTGTCGACGATGTGGAAGGCGAAGTCCATGTGGCAGCTCTCGTCCCGGAACACCCAGTTGGTGCCGGTGGCAAGCCCGTGGAGGAGTCCGCGGGAGCGGAACCAGTACACGTAGGCGAAGGCGCCGTAGAAGAAGAGCCCCTCGATGCAGGCCGCGAAGCAGATCAGGTTCAGCAGGAACCGCCGCCGGTCCGCGCGGCTCTCCAGCCGGTCCAGGTGCTCCACCGAGTCCATCCAGCGGAAGCAGAACTCCGCCTTCGCCCGGATGGACGGGATGTGCTCGACGGCGGCGAACGCCTCGGCCCGCTCGTCCGGATCGGGCAGGTAGGTGTCCAGCAGCGTCAGATAGAACTGGACGTGCACCGCCTCCTCGAACAGCTGGCGGGACAGGTAGAGCCGCGCCTCCGGCGAGTTGAGGTGCTTGTACAGGGTCAGCACCAGGTTGTTCGCGACGATGGAGTCGCCCGTCGCGAAGAACGCCACCAGGCGTCCGATCATGTGCTGCTCGCCCGGGGACAACCCGGCCAGGTCCGCGACGTCCGAGTGGAGGTCCACCTCCTCGACGCTCCAGGTATTCCGGATCGCGTCCCGGTAGCGCTCGTAGAAGTCCGGGTAGCGCATCGGTCGCAGGGTCAGTTCGAAGCCGGGGTCGAGCAGCCTCCCGGCCGGACGGCGGGCCGCTTCGGGGCGAGGAGCGGAATCGGTGGTCACTGGCATGCCTCGCAGGTCTCGGGGTTCTCCAGGGAGCAGGTGGCCGTGTCCGCCGCGGGGCCGGCCGGGTTCGGAATCCGGCCGGACTCCTCGGCCGCGCCGCGGGCGGACCGGGCGATGCGGGTGGCCGGCCGGGAACGCAGGTAGTAGGTGGTCTTGAGGCCGCTGCGCCAGGCGTGGGCGTACATCGAGCTGAGCTTGCCGATGGTCGGCGCGGCCATGAACAGGTTGAGCGACTGGCTCTGGTCCAGGTACGGCGTGCGGGCCGCCGCCATGTCGATCAGCGCACGCTGCGGCAGCTCCCAGGCGGTGCGGTACAGCTCCCGCACCTCGTTCGGCAGGTCCGGTAGCGCCTGCACCGAGCCGTTCGCCTCCCGCAGCGCCTCCCGCGTCGGCCCGTCCCAGCGGCCCAGCTGCTTGAGCTCCTCCACCAGGTACGCGTTCACCTGGAGGAATTCCCCGCTCAGGGTCTCCCGTTTGAACAGGTTCGACACCTGCGGTTCGACGCACTCGTAGACCCCGGCGACGGAGGCGATGGTGGCGGTCGGTGCGATCGCCAGGAGCAGCGCGTTGCGCATGCCGGTCTCCGCGATCCGCTCGCGCAGCGCTGCCCACCGCTGCGGCCAGGCAGGCCGGGCCGACGGGTAGTGGTCGGGGTGCAGCACGCCCGAGGCGGTCCGGGTCGCCTCCCAACCGGGGTGCGGGCCGGACCGCTCGGCAAGGTCGGCGGAGGTCTCGTAGGCGGCGAGCATGATGCGCTCGGAGATCCTGGTGGAGAGTTCACGGGCCGCCGGTGAGTCGAAGGGCAGCCGCAAGCGGAAGAAGACGTCCTGGAGCCCCATCAGCCCCAGACCGACCGGGCGCCAGCGGGCGTTGGAGCGGGCGGCCTGCCCGGTGGGATAGTGGTTGATGTCCACCACCCGGTCGAGGAAGGTCACGGCGGTGCGCACGGTGGCGTCCAGACGTTCCCAGTCCATCCGCAGTCCCGTATCCCCGGGGCCCGAGCCCTCCGGGGCGGGGGCCCCGCTGGGTTCTGCCGCGAGATGGGCCGCCAGATTGACCGATCCCAGGTTGCACACGGCCGTCTCGGTGTCGTCCGACACCTCCAGGATCTCGGTGCACAGGTTCGAGGAGTGGACCACCGCGCCGCGGCGCGCGGTCTGGTTCGCCGTCCGGTTGGCCGTGTCCTTGAAGGTCATCCAGCCGTTGCCGGTCTGGGCCAACGTCCGCATCATGCGGGAGCAGAGCCGCTGCGCGGGCACCGTCGCACGGGCCAGGCCCGCCGCCTCGGCCGCCCGGTAGGCGGTGTCGAACTCCTCGCCCCACAGGTCGACGAGTTCCGGGACGTCCGAGGGCGAGAAGAGCGACCAGTCGGCGCCGCGCTGCACCCGGCGCATGAACTCGTCCGGGATCCAGTGCGCGAGGTTCAGGTTGTGGGTGCGACGGGCCTCCTCGCCGGTGTTGTCCCGCAGCTCCAGGAACTCCTCGATGTCGGCGTGCCAGGTCTCCAGGTAGACACAGGCGGCGCCCTTGCGCCGGCCGCCCTGGTTCACCGCGGCCACCGAGGCGTCCAGGGTGCGCAGGAAGGGGACGATCCCGTTCGAGTGACCGTTGGTACCCCGGATCAGTGAGCCGCGGGAACGGACGCGGGAGAACGGCAGGCCGATCCCGCCGGCGTGCTTCGACAGCCGAGCCACCTGGTGGTAGCGCTCGTAGAGCGAGTCGAGCTCGTCGACGGGCGAGTCGAGGAGGTAGCACGAGGACATCTGCGGGCGGCGGGTGCCCGAGTTGAAGAGCGTGGGGGAGGAGGGCAGGTAGGCCAGCGAGGAGGTGAGCCGGTACAGCTCGGCGACCTCCGCGAGCGCCTCCTCGCCGGTGCCGCCGGCGAGTCCGCAGGCCACCCGGAGCAGGAAGTGCTGCGGCGTCTCGATCACTTTGCGGGTCGTCGGGTGGCGCAGCAGGTAGCGCGAGTGCAGCGTACGGAGCCCGAAATACCCCAGCCGGTCGTCGACGCCGTCCGCGAACGCGCGTTCCACGAGCGCGTCAGGGGCCTGACCGTGGCGGGCGGCGAAGGCGGCGGTGCCGTCGGCGATCAGGCCCAGCCGGTGGCCCGTGGCCACCGACGCGGTGAACGATCCGGCACCCTGCGCGGCCGCCTCGTCGGCGACGGCCCGGGTCAGGAGCCGTGCGGCCAGGGCGGAGTACTGCGGCTCGTCACCGATCATCCCGGCAGCGGCCTCGATGGCCAGGGTGCGCAGTTCCGCCTCGTCTGATCCGGCGTTCGCGCCGCGCAGTGCGGCATCGGCCACCCGCTGGGGGTCCGTGGCGGGCAGCCCGGCGGCGGGACCGGCCAGGGCGTCGAGCAGCGACGCCGACCGGGGTCGGGTGGGGGCGGTGGTCACAGGAGTGCTCTCCCTCGCTCGGCGGGGGCCTTCGAGGGCATGGAGCGGAAGCGCGTACGCGGCGGCGCCCGGGCAGAACAGGGCGTGCCGCTCAGCGTCCGTCGGCCCAACCCACGAGGCCCGGACGTGTGCAAGCAGTCAGCAGGTGATCGGACTCGCGCACGCGTACCGCGGTGCGCTCACCGTTGCGGGACAGTTCCGGACTCGCACCGGATTCTCCTGATGACAGCGGGACGAGCATACATCTTGTGGTGAGGTTCTTCGGTCAGCCCCACATCTTGTGGTGAGGGCGTGTCGGGTCCGCAACAGTGCGCGGGAAAGCCGGAGGGCGGCGGCACCGGGTTCCGGTGCCGCCGCCCTCCGGTCCACAGGCGCAGGCGGGGGAGCGTCCTCAGCGGCCCGCGGCCGTGCGGGCGGTGCTCAACTCCTCGAAGAGCTCCGCCCAGCGCGGCAGCACCTCCTCCGGTGCGAAGGACCGGGCGGTCTGGAGCGCAGCGTCGCCCGCTTCCATCCGCCGGTCCGGGTCCTCCATCAGCTCCCGGAGCGCCTCCGCCAGCCCGTCCACGTCGCGAGGGGGCACGAGGAAGCCCTCACGGCCGTCCGTGAGCACCTCGCCGGGCCCGGTCGGGCAGTCGAAGGCCACCACCGGCAGGGCGTGCGACATCGCCTCGATCATCACCATGGGCAGCCCCTCGAACCGCGAGGAGAGCGCGTACAGCGAGGCCTGGGCGAACTTCTCGTCCAGCCGGTCGGTGTAGCCCATGAGGAACACGTGGTTGTACAGGTGGAGTTCCTCGATCTGCGCCCGCAGCTCGGCGCGCTTCTCGCCCGTGCCGTAGATCCGCAGTTGCCACGGCGATTCCTCGTCCACCGTCTTGCCGAAGGCCTCGATCAGCATGTCGAAGCCCTTCTGGTTGACCAGCCGGCCGGCCGCGACCACCGTGTGGCCGGCGGTGGTCGACGGGACCTGCTCGATCTGCTGGAGGGCGTTGGGCACCGTCTCGATGCGGACGCCGGGGAGCAGCTTCTCGTAGTCCTCCCGGTCGCCCTCGGTGAGGACGGCGACCGTGTCGAACCTGCGGTATCCGCGGGCGATGGCCTTCTGCACGTCCTTGCGGTGGGTGCCCAGGTTCATGTGCTCCTGCGCCACCAGCACCGGCCCCTCGGGCGTGTGACGCGCCACCAGGAGGTTCAGCGCCGGACGCGTCGTCACCACGATGCCGTCCCTTATCCGGCTCACGCACCGGATGATCTCGCGCTCCACGTAGCGGTCGAAGATGTGGTACCCGAACTCCCCGGCCGGGATCTCCTGCGCCGGACGGTCGGCCAGCCGGGACCGCGCCCAGGACCACTGGGTGTCCGCATCCGCCCTGCGGTCCACCAGCGCTCGCAGCCGGATGCGCGGGTCGATGGTGAAGCGGGGCGCCTCCCCGGTGCGGAGCACGCTGATCAGCTCGACCTCGTGCCCGGCAGCGGCGAGGAAGTTGGCCTGGTTCAGGACCGTGCGAATCGTTCCGCCGGTGCCGTAGGCGTTGAGCAGCAGGTAACGGATCCTCATGAGCCCTCGCCCTCCCCGCCCGCGGCGGGCTCCGTCCGGCACAGCACGGAGAGGTTGTTCTTCACCGTGTAGAAGGGCCGGAGCAGGTGCGTCCCGCCGTCCTCGGCCGGTACGGAGAGCGCCGGGAACGGCATCACCCGCTTCTTGTCCTCGATGCCGTCGAGGACGCGGCCGATGCGCAGTCGCTCCTCCCCGGGACGGTCGCCGTCCGGGCGGTCCGCTGCCTCCCCGCCGGCCGGGGAGCTCGCGCCGCGGCCGACCGCCAGGTAGAGGTCCCACTTCTCCGGTTCCGCGGCGCCCGCGTCCCGGCGCGGCGGTACCAGGTCCGTGGCCGGTACGGTCGCCTCGAAGCGCGCCCCATGCCGCTCGACCGGGTAGCGCCGCTCGTGCTCCGGCGCGTCCCGCAGCACGAGCACCAGTTCCGGCGGGCCGCCCTCGGGCGTGTCCAGCACCGAGTACGTCTCACCCACGAGGCGGACCCGCTGGTCCCGGGGCCACACCTGTATCACTTCGGCATGGGGTCTCATACGCGTTGCGTACCGCCCTCGTTCGGGACCGGCTCGGCGGCCGGCGCCACCTCGTAGCCCCAGGCGGAGCAGATCGGGCCCAGCACCTCGGGCACCGTGTCCGCGGAGGGCAGCGGACGGCCGGACTGCACCGTGCCGGACCGGATCTTGTCCTTCCAGTCACCGAGTCCCTTCTGGAGCCCGCCGACCGCGTCGCCGAACTCCAGCATCCCCGGCTCCCACTCGATCTCCAGGAAGCCGCACAGCCGCTTCAGCTCGGAGACCGGGTCGGCAACGATGTCCTCGTAGTGCACGGTGTGCCCGTCCAGACCCTTGCGAGCGCGCTCGACCGCCTGCATGTAGCGGAGTGCGTCGGCGGCCGCGGCCTCCTTGTCCCGCTTCTCGGGGTCGGCCTCGTGCCAGGACGCGGCGATCGACGCCGGGTGCCGGAGCAGGAAGACGAAACGGGCGTCCGGCCAGCAAGCCGCGAGACGCTTCCAGGCGAAGGCGTTGCTCGGTGTCTTCTCCACCAGCACCGACTTGCCGGACCTTGTCAACTCCCGGTGCAGCACCCGGTCCCAGAGCAGGTGCTCCAGGTCCCCCTGCTCCAGGTCCAGCTCCTTCATCGCCCGCTCGGCCAGCCGGGAGGAGTACTCGACCTCCAGCCGGCGGAAGTGCAGCTCGTGCGGCGAGTGCAGTGCGGAGTGGCCGTTCAGCAGCAGGCGCAGCATCGTGGAACCGGAGCGGACCGGGGCCATGATGAACACGGGGCGCCGCAGCAGGCGGTCGGTCTCCGGGTCGGCCGGTGCACGGAACTCGCGCTTCTTGCGCGGCGCGGGCGCGGGCGCCGCCTTGGTCTTCCCGGACCCTGCCTTCTTCCCTCCCGGGGTGGTGCTGCCCGAGGGGGCAGAGGTTTCGGACCTGCGCACACGGCGGATTTCGTAGCCGAGGCGCGAGGCGAGTTGCTTGTTCAGGGACCGTCGAAGATTCATACACGGCGACGCTAGTTTCCGTTTACGTTCAGCGCCAGCCGTGCAGGTGAGAATGTGGTGAATCACAGTCCCGCGGTGAACGTGAGCAGCCGGAACCCGGGCACGGGTTCCCAGTCGCGCTCCGGCGTCCGCACGAATCCGAGCCGGCCGTAGAGTCGGTGCGCCGCCCGCATCTCCTGCTGGCTGGACAGCACCATCCGGGTGAGCCCGCGCTCCCGGCCACGCTGCATGCACGCCCGCACCAGGGCCTCGCCGGCGCCGCGTCCGCGTCCCTCCGGACGGACGGCGAGCATCCGGAACTCTCCCTCGCCCGGGCCCGCGATGTCGGCGTACGCACCGCCGTCCCCGACGAAGGCCACCGCGCCGAGCACGTCCCCCGTGCGCAGGTCGGCCGCCACCAGCACCTCGGCGTGGTCCGAGCGGCGCCGGGCGTCGCGCAGTTCGTCGAGGTACGGATCGGCCTCCGCGAGGTCGAGCAGGCCGTCGCCGAGGTACACCTCGGCGGTCAGGTCGCCGATGCCGTCCAGTTCCTCGGGCCGGGCCGGTCTGATGTCGATGTCCATACCGCCAGTGTCGCCGACGGGTGGCGGCGGTGTGCCGCCGGTACCCGTCGGCGTCCGGTCTCAGCAGCAGCGGAAGCCGTCGCGCGGGTCCCCCGCGCGGGCGTCCGTGCGGCGCCGCTCGAACTCGCCGCGGCTGAGCGGCGCGGTGCCGGGGTGCTCGCGGAGCAGCCGCTGCGCGTAGCGGTCGTAGGCGTGTTCGCCGGTGAACTCCCGCAGGTACCACCACATGCGGGAGAGCAGCGTCCGCGGTACGCCCCGCGTCCTCGGTGCGGTCACGGCCGGGCCTCCCGGTGCTCCTCGGGAACGCCGCCGCCGGGGCCCAGCCCCGCGGCGCGCAGCTCCGCCTTCTCGGCCCGGGTGGGCAGCAGACCGTCGGGTGCGACGATCCGGGACGGGACGACGGGTGCCTCCTGCAACCGGGCCCCCTCCGGGTCCCGGGCGGCCCTCACACACACCCGGGCGGCGTCCGCGATCACGATCACGATCAGCACGGCGAAGACGGCCGAGAGCGTGCCCTGGACGGTGGTGTTGGTGACGATGGTCTCCAGGTCCGTCAGTTCCTGCCCGCTGAACTCGCCGGAGTCGATCTGCTCCTGCGCCTGGGCGCGCTGGCTGAAGAAGCCCACCCGCGGGTCGCCGGAGAACACCTTCTGCCAGCTCGCCGTCAGGGTGACGACCGCGTCCCAGGCGAGCGGCACGCCGGTGACCCAGGCCCACTTGAGTCGTCCGGACTTGATCAGCAGGACGGTGCAGACGGTCAGTGCCACGGCGGCGAGCAACTGGTTGGAGATGCCGAAGATCGGGAAGAGCTGGTTGATGCCGCCCAGCGGGTCGTGCACGCCGACCCAGAGGAAGTAGCCCCAGGCCAGCACGACGACGGCGCTGGTGAGCCAGACGCCGGGCAGCCAGCCGACCTCGCGGAACCGGCCGACGACCGGTTCGATCCGGCCCAGGAGCCGACCCGGTCCGGCGGGCATCCAGGAGGCACGCCGGAGCCGCCCGAGCGCGGGCTGGGTGTTGCCGACCATCTCCTGGAGCATGAAGCGTCCGACCCGGGTACCGGAGTCGATGGCGGTGAGGATGAACAGCACCTCGAACATGATGGCGAAGTGGTACCAGAAGGCGACCATCCCGGAGCCCCCGATGGCGCCGGCGAAGATGTACGCCACTCCCAGCGCGAAGGTGGGCGCACCGCCGGTGCGGGAGAGGATGGAGCCCTCCTCGACCTCCCGGGCCGCCGCCGCCAACTGGTCGGGTGTGATCGCGTAGCCCCAGCCGGTGATGGTCTCGGAGGCCGACTGGAGGGTGTCGCCGATGACGGCCGGCGGCGCGTTCATCGCGAAGAACAGGCCGGGGTCCAGGATGCAGGCGGCCGTCATGGCCATCACCGCCACCGAGGACTCCATGAGCATGCCGCCGTAGCCGATCATCCGGACCTGCGGCTCGGTCTGGATCATCTTCGGGGTGGTCCCGGAGGAGATCAGCGCGTGGAACCCGGAGAGGGCGCCGCAGGCGATGGTGATGAAGACGAACGGGAACAGCGAGCCGGCGAAGACGGGCCCGTCGCCGCGGGTGGCGAACTCCGTCACCGGGTCCATCCGGAGGGTGGGCAGGGTGACGAGGATGCCGATCGCGAGCAGGCCGATGGTGCCGATCTTCATGAAGGTGGACAGGTAGTCACGAGGTGCGAGCAGCATCCAGACCGGCAGCACCGAGGCGACGAAGCCGTAGACCACCAGCCAGACCACCAGAGTGCTCTTGTCCAGGGTGAAGGCGTCGGCCAGGCCGGAGTCGGCCACCCAACTGCCCGCGGTGATGGCGAGCAGCAGCAGGCCCACCCCGATCAGCGAGACCTCGGCGACCCGGCCCGGCCGCATCCACCGCAGGTAGACGCCCATGAACAGCGCGATCGGGATCGACATGGCGGTGGAGAAGGTGCCCCAGGGCGACTCGGCCAGGGCGTTGAGCACCACCAGTGAGAGCACCGCGATGAGGATGATCATGATCGCGAAGACCGCGACCAGGGCGGCGATCCCGCCGATCGGTCCGATCTCCTCGCGGGCGATCCGGCCCAGCGACTTGCCGTCGCGGCGAACGGAGAAGAACAGGACGACCATGTCCTGCACCGCACCCGCGAAGATCACCCCGACGATGATCCAGATGGTGCCGGGCAGGTACCCCATCTGCGCGGCGAGCACCGGCCCGACGAGCGGCCCGGCTCCGGAGATCGCCGCGAAGTGGTGGCCGAGCAGCACCCGGCGGTCGGTGGGGTGGAAGTCGATGCCGTCGTTCAGCCGTTCCGCCGGAGTGGCCCGGCCGCGGTCCACCCGCAGCACCCGGCGGGCGATGAACCGGGAGTAGAAGCGGTAGCCGATCGCGTAGGACCCGAGGGCGGCGGCCACCATCCACGCGGCGGAGACTTCCTCGTCCCGGGAGACGGCGAGCATCGTCCAGCCGAGCGCGCCGGCCAGGGCGACGGCTGTCCACAGCGCGATGGATCGAGGAGAGGGGCTGCCGCGACCGGAGGCGGCGGAGGTGGGGGGTGCGGCCGGCTCGGTCATGCTGCGGCTCCATCCTGCGCGAGATCGCCGTGGGTGACGCGCAGGAAATCTAGGACAGCGGGCCGGGCCCGTCACCAACCGGTGCCGCGCACGGGCGGGGAACGGTCGTCCTGTGCGGTGAACGGTCGGCGCGGCCGGGCGGGGGCCCGGGTGACGGGTCGTTGCGCGGCCCGTGGGGCTCGGGCCGCGGCGGGTCTCACTCCTCGGGGCGCCGGAGCCTGGCGACGAACTTGTAGCGGTCGCCGCGGTAGACGGAGCGCACCCACTCCACGGGCTCGCCCTGCCGGTCGAAGGAGTGGCGGGAGAGCATCAGCATCGGCAGGCCGACGTCGCTGCCGAGCAGGCCCGCCTCCCGGGGCGAGGCGAGGGAGGTCTCGATCGTCTCCTCGGCCTCCGCGAGACGGACGTCGTAGACCTCGGCGAGCGCGGTGTAGAGCGAGGTGTACTTGGCGAGGCTGCGGCGCAGCGCGGGGAACCGTTGCTGGGACAGGTGGGTCGTCTCGATCGCCATCGGCTCACCGCTGGCGAGCCGCAGGCGTTCGATGCGCAGCACCCGGGCGCCGGCCTCGACGTCCAGCAGGTCGGCCAGCCGGTCGTCCGCGGTGATGTAGCCGATGTCCAGCAGTTGGGAGGCGGGCTCCAGCCCCTGGGCGCGCATGTCCTCGGTGTAGGAGGTCAGTTGCAGCGCCTGCGAGACCTTGGGCTTGGCGACGAAGGTGCCCTTGCCCTGGATCCGTTCCAGCCGGCCCTCCACCACCAGTTCCTGCAGGGCCTGCCTGACGGTGGTCCGGGAGGTGTCGAACTCCGCGGCGAGGGTCCGCTCGGGGGGCACCGGGGTGCCGGGGGGCATGGTCTCCGTCATCTCCAGCAGGTGCCGCTTCAAGCGGTAATACTTGGGGACGCGCGCGGTCCGCGCGGCGGGATTCGACGCCCTGGTGCCGCCGCCGTGCCCGACCGTGACCGGCCGGGTCACGCCCCCTCCACCCCCTGTCGCACGCCCTTCCGGCTCCTGTCCCGCTGCTGCCGTCACCGGCTTCCTCCGACTGTGTACGTTGCTGCTCACATCGTGGCACGAGCCCCGCTCGACGGGTGCGCGCGGCTCAGGTGTCGTTCCGGTAACGGGCCGTACTGCCCTTCTTGTACACCCTTGACACCCCTATAGGTCTAGGCCAAGCTCTGGGCACTGGTCTAAACCATTAAAGACCAATCCCAGCCCCACGGGCAGTACCTCGTCGTATGTCCTCGCGGTGGGCGGGGGGTTTCTGCCAACCCCGAGGAGGGTGACGTGAAGCGCAAGCTCATAGCAGCTGTTGGTGTCACAGCGATGATGGCCGGAGTCGCGGCCTGCGGTTCGTCGGAGAGCGACAGCTCTTCGCAGGACCCGAAGGAGCGCAGCGAGACACTGACCGTCTGGCTGATGAACGACGCCGAGAGCACCTGGCCGGAGTTGGTCGAGGACGTCAACGCGCAGTTCAAGAAGAAGTACCCCAAGGTCGACGTCAAGGTGCAGTTCCAGCAGTGGGGCGACAAGGCCAAGAAGCTGGACACCGCCCTCGGTGGCACCAAGTTCCCGGACGTGGTGGAACTCGGCAACACCGAGACCATGACCTACATCCTCAACGGCGCCCTCGCCGAGATCGACCCCGCGAAGTACGAGAACTCGGACACCTGGATCGGCGGCCTGAAGGACACCTGCACCTTCGAGGGCGCCCAGTACTGCGTGCCCTACTACGCCGGCGCCCGCGTCGCCGTCTACAACACCGAGATGTTCGAGAAGGCCACCGGCTCCGCGGAGCTGCCGCAGACCGAGGACGACCTCAAGGAGGCGCTCGACCGGGTCGGCGACGAGTACGGCTCCGACAAGGCCTTCTCCTCCCTCTACCTCCCCGGCAAGTACTGGTACGCCGCGATGTCCTACGTCGCCGCATACGGCGGCCAGATCGCCGAGTACAACGAGGACAGCGAGGAGTGGAAGTCCACGCTGAGCACGCCGGAGGCCCAGAAGGGTGTCCAGCACTTCGTCGACCTGGTCGACGAGTACAACAACGCGGACAAGACCAAGGACGAGCAGGACCACGCCAACGTCATGGCGAACGAGAAGGCCGCCCTCCTCTACGGCAACGGCTGGGAGGCCGGCTCGGTCGTCGAGGGCGAGAGCGGCAACCCGGAGCTGGAGGGCAAGATCGCCACGGCCGGCATGCCCGGCCCGAACGGTGAGGCACTGCCCTCCTTCATCGGCGGGTCCGACCTCGCGGTGATCGAGAAGTCCGAGGTCAGGGACCTGGGCGAGGAGTGGATCTCGCTCTTCACCAGCGAGAAGTCCATGGAGGTGCTCGCCTCCAAGAACATCCTCCCCAACAACACCAAGCAGCTCGAACCGTTGAAGGAGAAGCCGGAGACCGCGCCGATCGCCAACGCGGTGCCGGACGCCTGGTTCACCCCGATCGCCCCGGGCTGGACCGCGATCGAGAAGCAGCTCATCCTGCCGAACATGCTCCTGGACATCATCAAGGGCACCTCGGTCGAGGACGCCACGAAGAAGGCCGACGAGCAGATCGACGAGCTGATCAACAGCGAAGCCTGACCCACGGGTTGACATGCACGGGCGGGGGCTCGGCCGCAGGTCCCCGCCCGTGCGCCCTTCTGGCGCCCAGAACTAACGGAAGGTCAGCACTGTGACTGCCGCCGACACGAAACCAGCCGACCCGCCGGTCACCGCGCCACGCCGGCCCGGGGGCCCCGGCTCCGAACCCCCACCGGCGCACGGCCCCGTCCCGGGCAAGCAGCCGGGACGCAAGCGTCCCGTGAACCTGCTCCCGTACCTGCTGATCGGCCCGGCGATCGTCGCCATCGGCGCGGTGTTCGCCTGGCCTCTCGTCCAGACCGTGCTCATGTCCTTCCAGGACATGGGCAGACGCGAGCTGTGGACGGGGGAGACTCCGCCGTGGGTCGGTTTCGAGCAGTTCAGCAACATCCTGACCGACCCGCAGTTCTGGGCCGTGACCTACCGGACCGTGCTCTTCATGGTCGCCTGCGTCACCCTCACCATGGGCTTCGGGCTACTGCTGGCCATGATGATGCAGCGGATGTCCACCTGGGTGCGGCTGCTGCTCACCGGCGCCCTGGTCGCGGCCTGGTCGATGCCGCTGCTGGTCGCCACCTCGATCTTCCGCTGGTTCGCCGACTCCGACTACGGCGTCGCCAACAGCACCCTCAGCAAGATCCCCGGCGTGGACTTCCAGGGCCACAACTGGTTCCTCGACACCGCACAGGGCTTCAGCGTCGTCGGCGCGGTCGTCATCTGGGGCGCCATCCCCTTCGTGGTCGTCACGCTCTACGCGGCGCTCACCCAGGTGCCCAAGGAACTGGAGGAGGCGGCCCAGCTGGACGGCGCCAACTCCTTCGGCGTCTTCCAGCACGTGGTCTTCCCGGTCATCAAACCGGTCTTCCAGATGGTCGCCACGCTCTCGATCATCTGGGACTTCAACATCTTCGGCCAGGTCTTCCTGATGCGCGGCAACAAGCCGGAGCCGGAGTACGAGCTGCTGGGCATCTACTCCTTCCAGAAGGCCTTCTCGAGCTCCTCGTTCAGTCAGGGCACCGCCATCGCCCTCATCACCGTGCTGATGCTCTCGGGTGTGGCCCTGTACTACCTGCGCCAGCTTCTCAAGACGGGAGAAGTCGAGTGACGACCTCCGCCCCCACCGCCCCGGACGACCGGGCGGGCATCGCCGCCGCGCCGGACGGACAGCCCAAGCTCCGACGGGACCGGAAGAAGAGCCCGCTCGGCTACGACATCGTCGGCCTCGCCGCCTTCGTCGTGATGGCCTTCCCGGTCTACTGGCTGCTCGTCAGCGCCTTCCGGCCGAACCACGAGATCCGCAGCTACGACCAGTCGCTGCTGCCGACCTCGTTCACCTTCGACAACTTCGTACGAGCGACCGAGACCGGCTTCTTCTGGACCGCCATCAAGTCCAGCCTGATCATCTGCGTCACCTCGGTGCTGGGTGCGATGATCATCGGCACCATCGCGGCCTTCGCCATCGGACGGTTCAACTTCGCCGGCCGCAAGGCGTTCATGATGGTCCTGATCATGGTGCAGATGCTGCCTCCGACGGCCATGCTCATCCCGATCTACGTGCAGCTCAACGCGATGGGCGCGCTCAACGAGTACTGGGGCGTCATCGTCGTCTACCTGGTGTCGGTGCTGCCGTTCACCACCTGGATGATCCGCGGTTTCGTGATCAACGTGCCGCGGGAGCTGGAGGAGTCCGCCATGGTGGACGGCTGCACCCGGATGGGCGCGTTCTGGCGGGTGATCTTCCCGCTGCTCGCCCCCGGCCTCGCCGCGGCCTCCATCTTCGCCCTGATCACCGCCTGGAACGAGTACCTGTTCGCCTACATCCTGATGCAGGACAACGACAAGTACACGCTCAACGTGTGGCTGATGAACTTCACCACCGACCGCGGCACCGACTACGGCGGACTGATGGCCGGATCGGTGATGATCTCGGTACCCGTGGTCATCTTCTTCATGATCGTGCAGAAGAAGATGGCGGCCGGCCTCACCTCCGGCGCAGTGAAGGGATAGCGCACGCATGACGACACTCGTGCACGAGACCGACACGGTCACCCGGGACGCACTGGCCGTGCTCCAGCCGGGCTTCACCGGCACCACCGCGCCCGACTGGCTGCTGCGCCGGCTCCGCGAGGGCCTCACCTCGGTGGGCCTCTTCGGCCGCAACATCGAGTCGGCCGGCCAGCTGGCCGCGCTCACCGCGCAACTGCGCGAGGCACGCCCGGACGTCCTGGTCGCCATCGACGAGGAGGGCGGGGACGTCACGCGCCTGGAGGCGCGGAACGGCTCCTCCTTCCCCGGCAACCTGGCCCTCGGCGCGATCGACGACCCCGCACTGACGCGCGAGGTGGCCGCGGAACTCGGCCGGCGGCTCGCCGACTGCGGTGTGAACCTGAACTGGGCGCCGTCCGCCGACGTCAACTCCAACCCCGGCAACCCGGTCATCGGCGTCCGCTCCTTCGGAGCCGACCCGGCGCTGGTGGCCCGGCACACCGCCGCCTACGTCGAGGGGATGCAGGCGGCGGGCGTGGCCGCCTGCACCAAGCACTTCCCCGGCCACGGCGACACCAACGTCGACTCGCACCACGCGCTGCCGCGCATCGACGCCGACCTCGGCACCCTCAGCTCGCGCGAACTGGTGCCGTTCCGCGCCGCGGTCATGGCCGGCACCAAGGTGATCATGAGCGCGCACATCCTGCTGCCCGCGCTCGACGCCGCGTTGCCCGCCACCCTGAGCCCCTCCGCGCTCACCGGGCTGCTCCGCGCCCCGGCGGAGGAGGGCGGTCTCGGCTTCGACGGCCTGATCGTCACCGACGCCGTGGAGATGCAGGCCATCGCCGGCACCCACGGGATCGAGCGCGGCACCGTGCTGGCGCTCGCCGCGGGTGCCGACGCGATCTGCGTCGGCGGCGGACTCGCCGACGAGGAGACCGTGCTGCTGCTCCGCGACGCGCTGGTGCGGGCCGTCCGGGACGGCGAACTGACCGAGGAACGGCTGGCCTCCGCGGCGGGCCGGGTCAGGTCCCTGGCCCAGTGGACGGCCGCCGGACCGGGCGCTCCCGTCGACGGCGGTGCCCCCGCCCGCGACATCGGGCTGACCGCCGCCCGCCGGGCCCTGTCCGTCACCGGTGCCGTCGCACTCCGGCCGGTTACCGAGCCGGTCTACACGGCCGCCTTCACCCCGGTCGCCAACATCGCCGTCGGGGACGAGACCCCGTGGGGCCTGGGGCCGGAGCTGGAGGCGCTGCTGCCCGGCAGCGGCACCGGGTCCTTCGGCCGGCAGCAGGCGGAAGCGGACGGAACCGGAGCACTGATCGCAAACGTGCTCGAAGCCTCGGCCGGCCGTAGGATCGTCGCGGTGGTGCGCGACGTCCACCGGCACCGCTGGATGGCCGACGCGCTGGACGCCCTCGTCGCCGCGCGGCCGGATACGGCCGTCGTCGAGATGGGCGTCCCGCAGGCGCCGCCCGCCGGAGCCCTGCACATCGCCACCCACGGCGCCGCCCGCGTCTGCGGTCGGGCCGCCGCGGAGATCATCGCCGGCAGGGCGGAGGCCGGGGCCGGCAAGGGCGCCGGGGCCTGACCGCCGCACAGAAGCACAGCAAGCCAACTGGAGGCACCCAGCATGTCCGCCACGACCGGTCGGATCATGTCCGGCGAAATGGCCGAGCAGCCCGCCGTTCTGCGCCGCATCCTCGACGAGGGGGCACCGAGAATCCGCGAGGTCGCCGAGCAGGTCGCGGCGCGGAACCCCCGCTTCGTCCTGCTCACCGCGCGCGGCACGTCCGACAACGCGGCGCTGTACGCGAAGTACCTGCTGGAGATCCTGCTGGGCAAGCCCTGCGGCCTCACCTCCATGTCCACCACGACCGCCTACGGTGCCACGCCCGACCTCACCGACTGCCTGGTCGTCACGGTCAGCCAGTCCGGCGGCTCGCCCGACCTCGTCGCCAGCACCCGCGCCGCCCGGGAGGCCGGTGCGATCACCCTGGCGGTGACGAACAACTCCGACTCCCCGCTCGCGGAGGTCAGCGAGTTCCACATCGACGTGCTCGCCGGTTCGGAGAAGGCGCTTCCGGCCACGAAGACGTACACTGCCGAGCTGCTCGCGCTGTACCTCTTCGTCGAGGGGCTGCGCGGGGTGGACGGGGCCGCACGGGCGCGGGCACTGCCGGAGCTGGCCGAGCAGATCCTGGCCCGGCAGGCCGAGGTCAAGGAGCTGGCCGGCCGTTACCGGTTCGCGGAGCGGATGGTGCTCACCTCGCGCGGCTACGGTTACCCGACCGCCAAGGAGGCCGCGCTGAAGCTGATGGAGACCAGCTACATCCCGGCACTGTCCTACTCCGGCGCGGACCTGCTGCACGGACCGCTGGCCATGGTCGACAACGTCTCCCCGGTGATCGCGATCGTCACCGAGGGCAAGGGCGGCGAGGCGCTCCAGCCGGTGCTGGACCGACTTCGGGACCGCGGGGCCGACCTGGTGGTGATCGGTCCCAAGCCGCAGGTCGACGGGGCCTCCGCGGGTTTCGTCCTCCCGGTGGAGGGCGTGACCGAGGAGCTGCAGCCGATCCTGGAGATCCTCCCGCTCCAGATGCTGGCCTACGAGGTCACCATCGCCCGCGGCCAGGACCCGGACGCGCCCCGGGCGCTGGCGAAGGTCACCGAGACCCGTTGACGACGTCACGGCCGACGGGCCGGCTGCCGCAACGCGCGTTGCGGCAGCCGGCCCGTTCGTCGGAGCAGGAGCAGGAGCAGGAGCAGGACAGCGGCAAGGGGCAGGGGAGGGGCTCACGCGGGTGGGGCGCCGGCTCACGGGGGCGGAGAGCACTTCGGGCCGCGGCGCCGGGACGGGACCCTCAGCCCGTCCGACACCGCAGCCCGGAGCGATCGAAGACCCCGGCGCAGTCAGGGCAGAGAGCGCCTCGGGTCCCGGTTCCGCCCTCCTGTGCGGGGAGAGCAGAAGTTAGCTGCCTCCATTGTGGACTAGACCAATCTGTCTGTCCATGCCCCGAAGGAACTTCTCGGCGCGGGGGCGGTGATGCCGAGGTGCCGTCGATTCTCGCGCACCACGCGCCGCAGGGACAGAGCCGCGCACCGACGCGTCCGGCACGGAGCCCGCCGCCGCGGGTCCGTCCCCGGCCCGGCGACGGACCCGCGGCGGCCCCGAGCCGCCGGGGTGTGCTCAGCGGGCAGTGCCCACGACGACCGTCGCGTCCGCCTCCTCGCAGGTGACCAGCCGGGGCACCAGGCCGCCCGCGGTGACGGCCGCGACGGCGGCCCGGGCCTGGCGCCCGCTCGTCTCGAACAGCAGCGACCCGCCGGACGCCAGCCAGCCGCCGGCACCGGACGTCACCCTGCGCAGGACGTCGAGCCCGTCCGCTCCGCCGTCGAGCGCCACCCGTGGCTCGTGCACCCTGGCCTCGGCCGGGAGCAGCTCCACCTCGTCGCTGGGCACGTACGGCACGTTCGCCAGCAGCAGTCCGACCCGGCCGCGCAGCCCGCCGGGGAGCGCCGCGTAGAGGTCGCCCTCGTGCACCTCGCCACCGGCGGCGGCGAGGTTGCGCCGGGCGCAGCGCACCGCGACCGGATCGATGTCGGCGGCGTGCAGGGCGGCGGGCGGCCGCTCCGGGCCGAGGGCTGCGGCCAGTGCGGCGCCGAGCGCCCCCGAGCCGCAGCAGAGGTCCACCACCACCGGGGCGGGGTCCGCGAGCAGCGCGGCCTGCCGGACCAGGAACTCGGTGCGGCGGCGGGGTACGAAGACCCCTTCCTCGACGCCGATCCGCAGCCCGTGGAACGCGGCCCAGCCCAGGACGTGCTCCAGCGGGAGGCCGGCGGCGCGGCGCTCGACCATGGTGGTCAGGCGGGACGGGGAGGGGGCCTCGGCGACGAGCAACCGGGCCTCGTCCTCGGCGAAGACGCAGCCGGCGGCGCGCAGCGCGGCGACGACGTCGGGGGGTGGCGGAGCGGGGGAGGGGCACATGGCGAGCCTTTCGGGAGCACCGACGGGCGCTCCCGCGCTCGGCCCCGGGACGGAGCCGCCCGGCGGTGCGGAGAGGACGCCCGACCTGACACCGCGGACATCGGGCCACCTCCTTCGGCGTCCGGGACCATCGGGGCCCGGACGCCACGGGTCCGGACCGGTCGACCCGGCCACCCTACCGAACGGCTCTCCGCAGGTGGCGGGGCTCGGTGACCGGAGGCGCGGTGCCCTTCGGGCAGGTCCGCCCCGGTACCGGGGTGCCCGCGCCGGTTAGGCTCCCCGGGTGCCCTCCATGAACGATCTCGTACGCCAGCACACCGCCCTCGGGGAGAGCGACCTCGAATGGCTGCACCTGCTGGTCTCCGAGTGGCAACTGCTGTCGGACCTCTCCTTCGCTGACCTGGTGCTCTGGGTGCCCACCCGGGACGGCACCCGGTACGTCTCGGTCGCCCAGATGCGTCCCAACACCGGGCCGACCTCCTACCAGAACGACATGGTCGGGCACCTGGTGCCGCGCGGGCGGCGTCCGCTGCTCGACGCCGCGCTCGACGAGGGCCGGATCGTCCGCGAGGGCGATCCCGAGTGGCGCGAGGAGGTGCCGGTGCGGGTGGAGTCGATCCCCGTCCGGCGCGAGAGCCGGGTGCTGGGCGTCATCGCCCGGAACACCAACCTGCTGACCGTGCGCACACCCAGCCGGCTGGAGCTGACCTACCTGCAGAGCGCCTCCGACCTGGCCCAGATGATCGCCGCCGGGACCTTTCCGTTTCTGGGCCAGCAGGTGGACATGGACGCCTCTCCCCGGGTGGGGGACGGGCTGCTCCGGCTCGACGTGGACGGCCTGGTCCAGTACGCGAGCCCCAACGCGCTCTCCGCGTACCACCGGCTCGGACTCGCCGCCGACCTGGTGGGCATGCACCTCGGTCATGCGACCGCCGAACTGGCCCCCACCCGCGGAGCGGTGGACGAGTCGCTGGTCAAGCTGGCCAGCGGCTGGGCCCCCCGGGAGGCGGAGATCGAGGGCAACGACTGCGTGGTGCAGTTGCGGGCCATCCCCCTCAAACCGAAGGGCACGCGCATCGGTTCGCTCGTGCTGCTCCGGGACGTCACCGAACTGCGCCGCAGGGAACGCGAGCTGATCACCAAGGACGCCACCATCCGGGAGATCCACCACCGGGTGAAGAACAACCTCCAGACGGTGGCGGCGCTGCTGCGCCTCCAGGCCCGCCGGATCGGCGCCGCAGGGGAGAGCAGCGCCCGGGAGGCGCTGGAGGAGGCCGTCCGTCGGGTCGGCTCGATCGCCATCGTCCACGAGACTCTGTCCCAGAACCTCGACGAGCGGGTCGAGTTCGACGAGATCGCCGACCGGGTGCTGGCCATGGTCGCGGAGATCTCGCCCGGCCGGGTGACCGGCCGGCGCACCGGCCGGTTCGGGATTCTGGACGCCGAGGTCGCCACTCCGCTGTCGATGGTGTTGACGGAGGTGCTCCAGAACGCGCTGGAGCACGGCTTCGGCCCGGGAGAGCGCGGCTCGGTGGAGGTGGGGGCCGTCCGGGGCGGGGGAGTGGGCGGGCAGGCGCCGCGGCTGCTGGTCACCGTGTCGGACGACGGGCGGGGGCTGCCGGAGGGCTTCGACCCGCGTACCGCGGGCAATCTCGGCCTCCAGATCGTCCGCACCCTGGTGGAGGGTGAGCTGGGCGGCACCTTCGACATGCTCCCGGTCGAGGCGGGGGGCACCAAGGTGGTGCTGGACCTCCCCGTCGTCCCGCAGAAGCGCTGACCTCCTGCGCGAGCGCTCGGGGCTTGCTGAATCAGCAAGGCAACTTGCCGCACGGTGCGGGCGGGCGGAGTATCGCCGTGAACGGAGGTGCTTCGCATGACAGCACGGAACACGGAACGGAATCCGGCGGCCCCCGCCGAGCGGCACTACGACGTGGTCGTCATCGGGGGCGGGGCGGCGGGACTGAGCGCGGCGCTGACCCTCTCGCGGGCCCGGCGCACGGTGCTTGTGGTCGACAGCGGCAGCCCGCGCAACGCGCCCGCCTCGCACGTCCACAACTACCTGGCAGCCGAGGGCACCCCGCCGGAGCGGCTGCTCGCGACCGGCCGTACCGAGGTCGCCGGCTACGGCGGTGCGTTCCTCGACGCGGAGGTCGTCGGGGCCGAGCCCGCGCCGGCCGGGGACGGCTTCCGGGTGCGCCTCGCCGACGGGTCCGCCGTCCGGGGGCGGCGGCTTCTGGTGACGACCGGGCTGGCCGACGAGCTGCCGGCCGTGCCCGGGGTCGCCGAGCGATGGGGTCGGGACGTCCTGCATTGCCCGTACTGCCACGGCTGGGAGTTCCGCGACCAGGCCGTCGGCGTCCTGGCCACGGGCCCGCTCGCCGCACATCAGGCGCTGCTGTGGCGGCAGTGGACCCCGCGGGTGGCCCTCTTCCTGCACACCGCGCCCGAGCCGGGCGACGAGGAGTACGAGCAGCTGGCCGCGCTGGACGTCGCGGTGGTGGACGGCGAGGTGGCCCGGCTCGCCGTCACCGGGGACCGGCTGACGGGTGTGGTGCTCGCCGGGGGGCGGACGCTGCCCTGCGATGCGCTCGTCGTCCTGCCGCGCGCCGTCGCCGGGGTCGGCCACCTGGCCGGCCTCGGGCTCCGTGTGGTGGCGGAGGAGAGCGGCGGCCACGTGCTGGGCAGCCGCATCGACGCGGATGCCGCCGGGGCGACCGGGGTGCCCGGCGTCCGTGCCGCGGGCAACGCCACCAGCCTGACGGAGACGCTGATCGGTGCGGCCGCGGCCGGGGTACGGGTGGCCGGGGCGCTCAACGCGGAACTGATCGCCGAGGACGCGGCGCGCTCGGTTGCCGCCCGGCGGATTCCCCGGGCCGGCGCTCCGGCCTTCTCCCCGGAACAGGAGAGCGAGGTGAGCGCAGCGGTTCTCGGCGAGCGCCGGCACGGAATGTGAGCCCCGCTCGCGTTCCGGTAGCGCGCCCCCGCAGAACGCACGGCCCGGCGGACGGACTTCCTCCTGCGTAGCACGCAACGAGCCCCGTTTACTCACCACTTGAGAGTGAATAAACGGGGCTCGTTGTTGACAGTGTGCGAGTGCGCACCGGGGGAACTGCGCGCTGCGGCTCGGTTCAGCTCGGCTGGCTGGGCGTCAGGCGGTGGCCTTGCGGGCACGGTTGCGGGCGGCACGGCGCTTCATCGCGCGGCGCTCATCCTCGCTGAGGCCACCCCATACACCGGAGTCCTGGCCGGACTCCAGGGCCCACTGCAGGCACTGCTCCATGACGGGGCAGCGGCGACAGACGGCCTTGGCTTCCTCGATCTGCAGCAGCGCAGGACCGGTGTTGCCGATGGGGAAGAAGAGCTCGGGGTCTTCCTCGCGGCAAACGGCGTTGTGACGCCAGTCCATGGCTGCTCCATCTCCTACGCGTTTCGGGCTTGTTGCTTGTGAATGTGAACGCTTTCACGAATCCCTCCGCAACTGAAGGGCTGACCCTGAAAATGTGATGCGGGTCGCATGAGGATGCGGAGGGGGTTCCGGCTCTCAAGGGGCCCATTGAAGGGCTGTCCCGATCGCCATGAAGAGACTCGCAAACCTGGGCGGCGGATACAACCCCTTCCGCCAAGTTTTTTTTGAATCCTTGGTGTCTACTCACTCACAGCCGTACTTCTAGTGGGTGGAGGCTGGCCTAAACGTTCGACTGGAAGGACTTTCGGCCGTTCCGCTTACACAATCACACGCAGTGCACGCCGTACGCCTGTGAAGGCCACACCAAAACGCAGTCCCAGGTGGTCACCATCCATCTGAAACGGCAGCGGAACCTGCGAATGCAAGGTGAAGTCGGTTTCGTCATGGAGCGTGACCGCGTGCTTGCCGTGCGGTCCCCGACGCGGCCCCGAGGTGAGCAGCTGGGTGCCGTAGCGGGTCACCGCGGCCGGTGAGAGCCGGGCCAGGCCCAGCACGTCGAGCGCGGTGTCGAAGGACGCCCGCGGGGTGGCGTACACCGGACGATTGCCCAGGTAGGTCCACGGCGAGGTGTTGCAGACTATGGAGAGCACCATGCCGGTGAGCGGGTCCGCACCGGGGCGCTCCAGTGTGATGGTGCCCTCCCTGCGGTGGGAGTCACCGAAGAACTGGCGCATCGCCTGCCGCACGTACAGCGCGTGGGTGGAACGCCGCCCGAGTTCCCGCTGCTGTTCGACCCGGCCGACGACACCGGCGTCGAAACCGAACCCGGCGCAGAAGGTGAACCAGCGGGCCGGCAGGGCCTCGTCCTCGGTCCCCGGCGCACCCCTGGCGCGGCCGAGGCCCACCGTGCGGCTCCGGCCGGCGGCGAGCGCGTCCAGCAGTGCACCGGTGGCCTCCACCGCGTGGTTCGGCATCCCGAGCGCCCGAGCGAAGACGTTGGTGGAGCCGCCGGGGACCACCGCCATGCTCGGCAGCCCCTCCGGATCGGGCCCGTCGTGCAGCAGGCCGTTGACGATCTCGTTCACCGTGCCGTCACCGCCGAGGGCGATCACCAGCTCGGTCCCTCCGTCCTGCGCGGCCTCCCGGGCGAGCTCGCGGGCGTGGCCGCGCCTCTCGGTGGTGGCGACCTCCAGCTTGAGGTCGCTGGCCAGCGCGTGGGCGAGGACGTCCCGGGTGCGGGCACTGGTGGTGGTTGCCTTGGGGTTGACCACGAGAAGCGCGCGCATGCTGTGCAGAGTACAGACCGGAACGAGTGCGGACGTAACCCGTCCCGCTGCCCGGGCACGGCAGAAACGCGTCCCTGCGCCCCCGTGCCGCCCGCGCCGCCACGGCTACCCTGGCCGGGTGAGTACGGACTCCCGTGGCCCCTCGCCCGAGCACACCTCCGGCGCCGCCGCTCCCGAAGCGCGGCACCCGCGTCCCCGCCGGGTCGCGCTGGCGGCCGCACTGGTCGGACTGGAGGGCCTGGTGGTGGCGGCCGGCGGCGCCGGGATGCTGGTGCTGCTCGCCTTCGGCGACCGGCCGGACAGTATGACGCAGGCGGTCGCCGGAGCGGTGACCGTCCTGCTCCTCGCGGTGCTGCCCCTCGTCACGGCCCGGGGGCTGTGGCGGTCGCGCCGCTGGAGCCGCAGTCCGGCCGTGCTGGTGCAGCTCCTCGCCCTCCCCGTGGGATGGCAGATGGGCAGCAGCCAGGGATGGTGGGTGGCGGCCGGGCTCACGCTGGCCGCCGTCGCCGTGACGGTGCTGGTCTGCCTCTTCCACCCGCGCACCCACGCCGCCCTGGACGTGGGGCGGCCGGAGGCGGCGCGGCCGGCCACCGGGCGCCCGGGCGCGGACGACGCCTGACCACCGAGGCGTCGGCGGCCGGGCCCCGCAGCGGCCCGGCCCGCTCCCCGCGGGCTCACTCCTCGACGAGCAGACGGGCCCGCAACTGGGCCAGCGTGCGGGCGAGCAGCCGGGAGACGTGCATCTGCGAGATGCCGACCTCCTCGGCGATCTGCGACTGGGTCATGTTGCCGAAGAAACGGAGCAGCAGGATCTTCTTCTCCCGCGGTGGCAGCTCTTCCAGCAGCGGTTTCAGCGACTCGCGGTACTCCACCCCCGCCAGGGCGTCGTCCTCGGCGCCCAGGGTGTCCGCGACGGCCGGCGACTCGTCGTCGGTGTCCGGCACGTCCAGCGAGAGAGTGCTGTAGGCGTTGGCTGACTCCAGGCCCTCCAGCACGTCCTCCTCCGAGACGGAGAGCCGCTGCGCGAGCTCGTGCACCGTCGGGGCGCGGCCGTGCTGCTGGGACAGTTCGGCCGTCGCGGTGGAGAGCGAGAGCCGCAGCTCCTGGAGCCGCCGCGGCACCCGGACCGCCCAGCCCTTGTCGCGGAAGTGACGTTTGATCTCGCCGACCACCGTCGGTGTCGCGTAGGTGGAGAACTCGACGCCGCGCTCCGGGTCGAAGCGATCCACCGACTTGATCAGGCCGATGGTGGCGACCTGGGTGAGGTCGTCCAGCGGCTCGCCGCGGTTGCGGAAACGGCGGGCCAGGTGCTCGACCAGCGGCAGGTGCATGCGCACCAGCGCGTTGCGGAGCTCGGCACGCTCCGGGGAACCGTCGGGGAGCCCGCGCAGTTCGACGAAGAGCGCACGGGCGCCACTGCGATCGTGCGGGTCGGCGGCGTGCCGGCCTTGCTGGTGCGCGGTCTCCACGGGCCCCTCCTGCCTCCCGGCCCGCTCCGCCGTCCGGCCGTGCTCGGCCGATGGGGCGGGGTCCGCCGGGTGGTCCGGGTCGGCCGGGTGGGGCCGGGCATGCTGTTCCGGGATAGCCGCGTCCGCCGCCATTTCGTGGCGGCCGACCGGTGTGTCGCGCTCCAGGTCGTTCATACCGGCCCCCTCCTCCCGTGCTGGCCCGTCGGCATCCGTCACGATGCTCCGGGATCAGCGCCACGCTTCTTGTGCAGGCTGATGCTGACCGTGCGGTCGTCGGCCACCGTGGAGTCGACCTCGCCGGCCAGCGCGGAGAGCACCGTCCAGGCGAAGGTGTCGCGTTCCGGCGCACGTCCGTCCGTGGTGGGCGCCGACACCGTCACTCTCAGTGAGTCACCGACGAGCTTGAAGACGCAACTGAGCACACTCCCGGGAACGGCTTGCTGGAGAAGGATCGCGCAGGCCTCGTCGACCGCGATGCGCAGATCCTCGATCTCGTCGAGGGTGAAGTCCAAGCGGGCCGCGAGGCCGGCCGTAGCCGTCCGCAGCACCGACAGATAGGCACCCGCCGCGGGCAGTCGGACCTCGACGAAGTCCTGCTCCCCACCTACGATCTGGGACACCCTCACCTCCAAGGTGACACAATCCGGTCTGGCTGCCGGAACCGCCTTCCCGGGGCCCGCCCTCGGCGGGCGGCGGGTGTCGGCGCGGCAGTCGGTTCATCTGCGACGCTATCGCGATCTGTGGCATGCTGTCGCCCGGATGGGGCGGGGCGTCTCACACTGCGAACGTAACCCATAGTAAACACATGGGTACTGTCCGTGGCTAGGGTCTGTCCGGCATCAATTCCGAGAATATTACGCAGCGTTGCTTCGGCTGTCGCCCTCGGACGCGCCGTCGGTCCCCGGCCCGCCGTCGGCCGTGCGGGCCAGTAGGTGCAGCGGTTCCCCCGTCATCCGCTGCACGGTCCATCCGTCCATCGACTCGGCCCCCAGTGCCCGGTAGAACCCGATCGACGGCTCGTTCCAGTCGAGGACCGACCACTCGAACCGCGCGTACCCCCGCTCCACACAGATCCGGGCCAGCGCCGCGAGCAGGGCGCGGCCGTGGCCGCCGCCGCGTGCGGCCGGACGCACGTAGAGGTCCTCCAGGTAGATGCCGTGCGCCCCGGTCCAGGTGGAGAAGTTCCGGAACCACAGGGCGAACCCCACCGGCTCCACCGCTGCCTCCGCACCCTCGTCGGCTCCTGTCTCCGCGGCCCCGGCCGGCGCCTCGGCGAGCAGGGCGAAGACGGCTGGCTGCGGCCCGAACAGGGCCTCGTGCAGTTGCTCCTCGGTCGCCCTTGCCTCCTCCTCCGCGCGTTCGTACGCGGCGAGTTCGCGGATCATGGCACTGAGGACCGGCACGTCGGCCGGGGTGGCGGCTCGGATCATGGGGAGAGCCTACGGCCCGCCCCGGCGCCCATGGCGCCCGCCCGCCGCGCGTGCGGCACGCCCGTGCCTGGTGGGCGGGAGCGGGTTCAGCCGGTGATGACGGCGGCGAGCACGCTACCGGGCCGGAACGCGCCCTCCTCGGCGAGCACCGTCAACCCGAGCAGCATCTTCGCGACGTGCACCGGCTCCGGCGCCACCGCGTGGCGCCGGGCGAAGTCCGCGGCGAAGCGGTCCAGCTCCTCGGTCCGCCGCCCGTAACCGCCGCCGTGGAAGCGCTCCTCCAGCGACCAGGTGCCCCGGGGGCCGCCGAAGGCCTCCCGTTGCAGGCGCACGATCTCCGCGGCCAGGAAGCCGCCCCTCACCACCGGGAAGCCGAGCACCTCGGGCCCCTCGGCCGCCGCCCCGGCCAGGGTCCCGCCGGTGCCGCAGGCCACCGCGACCAGGTCGGCCCGGCCGTGCAGCTCACGTCCCAGCTCCGCGCAGCCCCGCACCGCGGCCGCGTTGCTGCCGCCCTCCGGCACGGCGAAGAACGGCCCGAACCGTTTCCGCAACTCGTCCTCCCAGGCTGTCCGTCCAGGCCCCGACCTGCGCCGGTACTGCGCCCGGGAGACGAAGTGCAACCGCATGCCGTCCGCCCGGCAGCGCGCCAGCGAGGGGTTCAGCGGCCGGTCGGCCAGTTCCTCGCCCCGGACCACGCCGATCGTGCGCAGCCCCAGCAACCGCCCGGCCGCGGCCGTCGCGCGCAGGTGGTTGGAGTACGCACCGCCGAAGGTGAGCAGGGTGCGGTGCCCGGCTGCCCCCGCGTCCCGCAGGTTCGGCACGAGCTTGCGCCACTTGTTCCCGGGGAGCGCGGGGTGGATCAGGTCGTCCCGTTTGAGCAGCAGCCGCAGTCCACGTGCGGTGAACCGCGCGTCGGACGCCTCCTGGAGCGGAGAGGGGAGCCGTGGCGGAGGGAGCGCCGGGTGCGACGGCGGGCCGGGACGTGTGGTCATGCCCGCGATTGTCGCCGCCCGCGGCGGCCGGTGCTCACCTCAGCCGCTTGCCGATGCGCTCCCGCATCGCGTCCATGGAGAAGCCACGCGGATCGATCTTGCGGTTCGTCCACTCCAGATGGCCGATCACCGAGCGCTCGTTCCACCCGTGGTGCCGGCAGATCGCCGCGGCGGCGCGCTCGATGGCCTCCAGCTGGACCTCGGGCCACGGGTCGCGGCCGTTGCCGAGGTTCTCGCACTCGAAGCCGTAGAACCGGCTGTTGCCGTCGGTGTTGTGATCGTTGGGAGGCGGGGTCCGCCGCTCGGCGATGACCGCCCGCAGTACGTCGGAGTCGCCCAGCCCGGCGTGGTTGGCCCGGCCGTGTCCGATCAGGTGCACGCGGCCGTCCTTGGTGATCACGCCGTGGCACAGTGGGCCCGGCAGTCCCGGGTAGCCGTTGCGGCACAGCTCGACGGTGTGCCGCGACCCGCTGGTGACGGTGTGGTGGATCATCACACCGTTCAGGGGGCCCCAGGCTCCCTGCCGGTTGCGGTTGTGGGTGCGCCAGCCGTCGTACTGGACGACGGTCAGGTCTTCTCGGTTCAACGCGGACAGCAGACTCTTCGCGGTGATCGGTGGTGCCATACTCTACTTTTACCCAGTGCGACCATGGAATGACAGGGGGTAGTCATCCTCGATGTGCGCGCCGGGGTGCGCCGAACGGCGCGTGCGGTCGCCGCGCGCCGGACGGACTCACGGGCCGGGAGGGTGCGCACGGGGGAGTAGGTTTGGCGACATGCCTGGTATGGATGTCCTGCCGCCCGGCGCGTCCGACGCGCCCCGCCCCGCAGGACCCGCGAAGCCTTCGGGAACCGCAGCGCACCCCGCTCCCCCCGTACCGGCTTCCGGTGCCGAGGGCGCGGACGCGGACCCCGAGCGCCTGGCCGTGTCGGCGGGGAACGCGGCCGGGCCCCTGCCCGCGCTCCACCCCGCCTCGGCCGCGCCGGTGCCGAAGCGGCTGGTCGAGGTGGACGACCGGCTGACGGCGGACGCCGCCTTCAAGCTGGTCTGCGAGGGGACGGCGCTGCTCTGGCGCGGCGACCACCCCGGTGCCCGGCAGTTGCTGACCGCGATGGGCCGGCGGGCCGACCGCAGCCGCCCCGCACCGGCCGGGGCCGCGCGGGAGGCCTTCCACCTGCACCGTCGCGCACAGGGCCGCCGGGCGCGGCTGCTCGGCATGCTGCTGGTGCCGCTGGAGGACGGCTACCGCGTCCCGCTGGGTCGCGCCCCCGAGGTGCGGGAGGCCTGCGAGGCGGCGTACGGGCCCTACCCCGCCCACGGCGGTCCGCTGTGCGTTCCGCTGCGCGAACTGACGGGAGTCGTCGGCGCGTACGAGTGGCGGCGCAAGGGCGTGCCGGTGCCCGCGCTCGACAGCGACCGCGTCCACCCGCACCACGGGGTCTTCGCGCCGGTGCGCGGCGAGTACGTGGACCTGGTCGCCGGGGCGCCGCTGCCCGAGGACCGCTCCTCGGCCTTCGACATCGGCACCGGGACCGGGGTGCTCGCGGTCCTGCTGGCCCGCCGCGGCGTCGGGCGCGTGGTGGCGACCGACCTCGACGCGCGGGCACTGGCCTGTGCGACGGAGAACGTCGAACGGCTCGGGGCGGCCGACCGGGTCGTGGTGGAGTCCGCCGACCTCTTCCCGGCGGGACGCGCGCCGCTCGTCGTCTGCAACCCGCCCTGGGTACCGGCCAAGCCCGCCTCCGCGCTGGAGCGGTCCGTCTACGACCCCGGCAGCCGGATGCTCCGCGGGTTCCTGGTCGGACTGCCGGCGCGGCTGACACCCGGGGGAGAGGGCTGGCTCGTCCTTTCCGACCTCGCGGAGCACCTGGGACTGCGGACTCGGACCGAACTGCTGGATCTGTTCGCCGCGTCGGGACTGCGGGTGCTGGAGCGGCACGACGCCCGTCCCACGCACCCGCGGGCGAGCGACACCGAGGACCCGCTGTACAAGGCCCGCGCCGCCGAGGTGACCTCGCTCTGGCGGCTCGCCGCGGTCTGACCGCCTGCCGCCCCGCCACTGCACCGCCCCGCCGCTCGTCCGGGGGAGTCCGGAGGGGGCCGGGGCAGCCAGGGGGTCCGAGGAGTTCGCGGAGGCCGGGGCGGTCAGGGGGTCCGGAGGTCACGTCCAGCCGGTCAGCAGCACTCGCGAGCGTCCCTCCCGGTAGTGGGCCAGCGCCTCGGCCGCAGGTGGCACAGTGTCTGCGGGCAGGCTGTCGACCGGTGTCCAGCGGACAGCGGAGTGCTTCGCCGGTTCTGCGTTGCGCAGGGTTCCGGACCAGCGCCGGGTGGCGAGGACGACCGTGAGGAAACCGTTTGGCGCGTCCACGCCGTGGGCGCCGTGCACCACGTGCGCCAGGTGCAGGTCGTCGGGCTCGACCACGAGCCCCGTCTCCTCGCGCAGCTCGCGCACGGCCGCGGACGGCAGCGGTTCGCCCGCCTCGCACTTGCCGACCGGGAGGTCCCAACAGCCCGGTGAGAAACGGGACTCCGGGCCACGTTGCAGCAGCACCACCCGGTCGGTCGCGGGGTCGTGCACGAGGACGGCGGCGACGAGCAGCGCGGAAGCATGGGCGGTGGACGGTGGCACGCGGCGGCACCTCTCGGATCGTTCGGCCCCGGCGGACCCCGGCGGACCCCGGCGGGTGCGCCCGTTGCGGGCGTGCCCGGACAGTGTCCCATCCCGGCCTCCGGCCCTGCACCCGCTTTCCCCGTCCCGCACGCCGTTGCCCGTCCGCCGAACGGCGGACGGGCAACGGGGCTCCTGCACCGACGTACGCCTGCGCAGCCTGTCGATGCGGGTACCGACGGACCGGGAGCCGTGTGGGGGCGCGACGGTCCGTCAGTCGTGCGGGCGCCGGTCAGCGGACCTTGGTCAGCGCGTCCTGCTTCTCGAAGGCGCTCAGCCCGTTCGCCCAGAGCTGGTTCACCCGGTTGATCTCCGTCCGGTTCGGGTTGGCGTTGGTGCACGAGGGGCCGGGGCCGCCACCGGACATCAACTCGCTGCACGGCCCCAGGTAGTTGTCCGGCAGGCCCAGCACGTGGCCGGTCTCGTGCGTGGTGACCCGGGTGGAGTCGTAGGTCAGGTTCTGCTGGTAGTCGAGGAATATGTAGCCGTTGCCCCGCCCGTCGGTGTAGGCGAACGAACCGCGCGGGTCGTCGCCCTCGTAGTACCGGAAGTCCGCGTTGCCTCCCTCCTGGAGCCGCACGTTGCTGACGGACGAGTTCCAGATCCGGGTGCTCGCCGCTATCTCGCTGCGGAAGCTGGGTGCGCCGCCGGCGTCGTAGGTCACGGTGACGGCCGCCGCCTGCGGGTTGTCCGCCTGTTTCTCCAGCGCGGACTTCATCACGGCGCGGAAGAACGCCCGGTTGCCGGCTGCGTCCTCGGCGGGGGACCCGGAGTAGGCGAGGGTGCTGAACCCGGCGGTGTCCGGCGCGGGGGTGGCCGAGGCCGAGGTGGTGGGGACGGCCGCGAGTGCGGCGGCGAGGCCGAGGCCGAGGACGGCCGAGAGTGCCGACTTGTTGTGCTGCATGGGGGGTTCCTTCCCTTCCGCCGGGTGACTGCCGGTCCGCCGGGAGTGGGGCGGCGGCCGGAGTGAACCGGCTGAACGTTCGGTCGAGCCGAGTCTCCGGGACGGAACGGGGGCGGCGGATGATGTCAGTCGGCGATAGCTTCGGCCCATACCCCCGTCGGAAACGCCCGGTTCACCGGGAATCCGCGCCCTGGTGTACATGACAGGCCTGCGTCTATGCTCCGGGCGTGGAGCTCGAAGTCAGGCACCTCCGGGCACTGTGCGCCATCGCCGACACCGGCAGCGTGCGCAAAGCCGCCCGCCAACTCGGCATGACCCAGCCCTCGTTGACCACCCAGTTGCGGCGGATCGAGAACGCGGTGGGCGGCCCGCTCTTCGTCCGCGCCCGCAGCGGGAGCCGGCCGACCCCGCTGGGATGCACCGTGCTCAGCCGCGCCCGGCCGCTTGTGGCCGAGATGACCGCCCTGGTGAGCGAGGCCAGGAGCACCGCACGCCGCACAGCCGGGACCGGGCTGCGGATCGGCAGCACCGGCAGCACCGGAAGCCGGGCGGTCGCCGGCTGGCTCCAACTGCTGCACCTGCGCTACCCGGACCGGGACACCACCATCCACATCGACGTCTCCGCGAACGCCCTGCTCCAGATGCTCGCCGCCGACCAGCTCGACGCGGCCTTCGTCCACGAGGTGGTGGGCTCGCCGCTGCGCCTGCCGCCCGGGGTCGGCACCCGGGTACTCGTCGCGCGCGAACCCCAGTTCGTCGCCGTGGCGGCGGCCCACCCCGCCGCGCGCAAGCCGGTGCTCGACATCGCCGACCTGGCCGGGGACCGCTGGATGGTGGACCCCGCGGCCGACGGTGAATGGGACGGGCTGCGGCGGGTGTTCGCCGCGGCCGGGGTCGATCCCCGGATGGTGCTCGGGGACTACCTGACCGCGGCCGAACTGGTCACCGCGGGCGAGGTGGTGCTGCCGTGCCAGCCGACCGCGCACCCCAGGCCCGGTATGGTCATCCGCCCCCTGCGCGGGGACCCGCTGGCGGTGCGGCTGCTGATGGCCTCCCGCGCCGGGGACGGTGCCCCCGGACCGGAGGGCGGGGAATCGGCGCCGGAGGGTGCGGACGCCGGTGCGGACGCCGAGATGGAGGCCGTCTTCACCGACCTGCGCACCGCGTACGAACGGATCGCCCGCGCGAACACGGTCTACCTCCGGTGGCTGCACCGGAACGACAGCCCGCTGGTCGCCTGAACCCCCGGGCTCAGCTCCGGTCGAACTGGGCGGCGTACTCCTTCAGCAGTTGCGACTGGCGCTTGCCCACCGGTGTCTTCGGGGACTCGCCGGCCAGCGCGGACTTCAGCATGTCCAGGCAGATGTGCCAGCCCGCCGCGTTCCGCACCGCCCAGTCGCGTCCCTCGAAGATGCTGGTGAGGACCAGCGCGGTCCGGTCCGGCTTCTCCTCGTCGGGCGCCAGCTCGATCCGGATCGGGTCGCCGTCCCAGACGAAGGCGAACACCCGCTCCGGGACCGCCTCGGTCACCTCGCCCTTCGTCGGGGGATCGTCGTCGCCCTCGAAGGTGAACGTCATCTCCGCACCGGTGGACGGCCCCCGGTAGTCGACCCGGGCCGGGAACCAGCCGGCCATCCGGTCCGGTTCGGTGAGAGCGGCCCAGACCTCCGTCACCGGGTGCCGGTAGGTGCGCTCGAAGCGCAGCGTGTGCCGGTCGCCTTTACTGTGCAGGGTCGTCGTCGCCACGTTCCCTCTCTCTGTCTCCGGTGCGGTCGGTCGATCAGCCTAACCCGCCGTGCGCGACCCGCCGGGAAGCACGGACGTCCAGGTCGCCGGGCCGGAAGGAGTCGGAACCGACCTCCCGGGGCCCCGGTCCCTCCGGTGGCCGCGGACGTTCAGTCCCCCGGGGCGGTGAGCCACGCCCTGAACGCGTCCAGCGCGCCCGGTGGGCCGTTGGAGCCGAGGCTCCGCGCGAGGTCGGCGATCGAGACGGCGCGCAGCGACTCGCGCCAGGCGGTCTCCGCGTCCGCCATCACGCGGGCGATGCCGCAGGCGGCGGTGCAGGACTCGGGCGGCGTGGCCAGCGGGCCGCGTTGGCGGATCTCCGTGCACACGAAGGCGGGACCGCTCCCGTCGACGGCGCGGACCACGTCGAGCACGGTGACGGCCGCCGGGTCCCGGGTCAGTGCGTAGCCGCCGGCCTTCCCCTGTACGGAGTGGACGAGCCCGGCACGCGAGAGGGCCTGGAGCTGCTTGGCGAGGTAGCTGGGGGAGACGTCGTGCAACTCCGCCAGCCGGGCCGCCGGAACCGGTTCGTCGACCGAGGTGAGCACGACACAGCAGTGCAGCGCCCACTCCACTCCTCCGGACAGCCTCACCCGGACACTCTAACGCCGGACCTTGACTCGGATGCCGAGTATCCGGGTATTATCCCGGATGTCGAGTGTCCGAGTTCCCGTGATGGTCGGCTGGACGGTCGGGCGGGCCGTCCAGCCCGCCCCGCCCCTCCCCGTCGGGACGGACGCCGCCCCCGGACGGAAGGCATGACATGAGGATCTCGGTAGTCGGCGGCACCGGACTGGCCGGTGCCCGGGTCGTCGAGGCGCTGAACGCGGCGGGCCACGAGGCGACGCCCCATTCCCGCTCCACCGGCGTCGACGTCGCCACCGGCAAGGGCCTGGACGAAGCGCTGGTGGGTGCCGAGGTGGTGGTCGACGTGACCAACTCGCCGACCTCCGACGAGGCTTCCCTCGCTTTCTTCCGCGCCGCGACGGACGCCTTGCTGACCGCCGCGCGCAAGGCCGCGGTGCGCCACGTCGTCGCACTCTCGATCGTCGGCGTCGACCGGGTGCCCGAGCTGGACTACTACCGCGCCAAGGTGCTCCAGGAGGATGTCCTCAAAGCGGGTCCGCTGCCGTACTCGATCGTCCGGGCCACCCAGTTCATGGAGTTCGTCGAAGACGTCCTGTCCTGGACGGCGGACGGGGACACCGTCCGGCTGCCCGCCACTCCGATCCAGCCGATCGCGGTGGCGGACGTCGCGGCCCTCGTCGCCGAGGTCGCGGCGGGTGCCCCGCTGAACGGCACCCTCGACCTCGCAGGTCCGGAGGTGTACCCGTTGGACGAGCTCGGCCGGATCGCCCTCGCCGCGCGGGCCGACGCCCGCACCGTCGTCACGGACGACTCCGCCGGTCTGTTCGCCGCCGTCCGCGGCGACGCGCTCATCGCGAAGGACGGCGCCCGGATCGCCCCCACCCACTACCGGGACTGGCTCTCCTGACCTCTTCCCGTCCGCATCCCGTGGAGCCCGGGCGGCGGCTCCACGCGACCGCGCCCGGCCGCGGAGGCCGCCGCTGGGGCGGCGGCCTGCGGGCCGGGTGCGGGGGAACGGCCAAGCGATCAAGAAGACCGCAGGTCAGAAGGCCTGACCGGAGATCAGGCCTTCTTGGTCTCCTAGTAACCGGCCAGGTCGGTGACCTGCGGAGTCGTTCGCTGCGGGCCGCTGACCTGGCCTTTTCCGGTTGACCAGCGATGGTGCGTGATGGTCGTCATCGGGTGTCCTGCGGACTGTGTGCGGACTGCTCCGCTGTGAGCCGCGCGGGGCTGCCTCGGCGCTTCAGCTGCGGCGGTCGAGCACACTCTGCCTCGTACTGGCGTGGGTTCGAGCCGTGTGAATCCTGTACAGCTATGTGGCGACTTCGGCGTCGTCAGCGGTCGCGTTCGGCGTGGCGGCCTTGTCAGAGAGTGAGGGAGTGGTGGGCAGCCGTTGAGCGATGACTGCGGCGATCGCTGCGACGCCAGCAAGCGCGAGGCCGACTACACGAGGGCCTGTGAGTGCCAGCAGCGGGCCGCCGAGCGCTGAGCCGGCCGCGGACCCAAGGTTGAACCCGGAGCCGAGCCAGGCGTTGGCTTCCGTGTGTCGCGGCGCGGCGATGCGTTCGTCGACGAGCAGGTATGCGATGACGAATATCGGCGTCATGGGCACGCCGAAGCAGAAGACGGCAAGAATCAGCCAGGGGGAGGAAGAGAGGGCGGCCACGAGGAGGGCGCCGACGACAAGCGCGGCGGTGGCGACGGCGTAGCGCGTCCGCAGGGAAGAGTTCCACTTCTTGCGCCCATAGGCCAGGCCGCCGACTGCGCCGCCGAGAGAGAAGGACGCGAAGGCATAGCCGGACGAGATGATGTCGGCGAAGTTGGCGGTGGCCGCCGGGATGATGACCGTGAGTCCGCCGCCGCAGAGGCCAAGGACGATCACTGGGACGGTGATGCCTCGCCCGTCGCGGGTGAGTATCAGCGAACGCCTCCGCGCGGTCTTGGCGGCATCGGAGGTGTCGCTCTCAGTGTCCTCGGCGGCCGGGAGAGTGCGAAGCACTGCCACGAGACCCACCGCGGCGGGTAGGAGGATGACGGCTCCGCCGACGGTTACCCAGCGAGTGTCGATCAGCGCCATGGCTGCGGACCCCAGCAGCGGGGTGGCTACGAAGGTCAGTTCTTCAATCGTCGAATCGAGCGCGTGGATGCTCTGAAGGTGTTGCTTGTCTGGCATTACGCGGGACCAGAGAGCTCTCAGACTGGGCGAGAGCGGTGGGAAGAAGGCGCCCGCTGCCGCTGTGAGTGCCAGCGGCACCTGCCAGTACTTCATGCCGGTCGCGGTGGCGGCTGCACCGAACAGCAGGACGCTGAGCGCTGCCATAAGGATCAGGGCCACCGGTCCGCGGTGCTCGCACCAGCGTGCGCGTGCCGGGCCGGGCACGGCAATGGCGAGCATCAAGGCTCCGGAGGCCAGGCCGGCGATGCCGATTCCATAGTGCTGGGCGAAGGAGATGAGCACCGCGAAGGGTATGAGGCCAGCCGGGAGCCGGCTCAGGACACCGAGGGCAAGGCCCGTTTTGGCTCTCGGCGTGGTGAGCGTGGTGCGGTAGCCGGGGGCGGCGGTGTCGCTCAAGTGGTAGCTCCCGTGTGGAGGTTCGGTCGAGAAATGCTGAGGGTGTGCGTGGCTTCGGCCCATCGGCACACGGTCGCCAGGGCGCTGTCGAGGCATGCCGGGTCGTGGCCGTCGAGGAGTTGATGCCCTTCGAGCGTGGCAGTGCCTTTGCTGACTCGTGCTGCGATGCGTCCAGCGAGGGCGGTTCCCACGAGCACGGGCATGCCGAAGTAGCCGCACTCTCGCCTGGCCGCCGGCTTGTATGCCTCCAGCAGGTACTCGACGCCGAATAGCCGCTTCATGCGTGGCCGGTGCCACACCAGCGAGTCGAACGGAGAAAGAGGGGTGCACGCCTCCTGGTTCGGTTGCGGCCCGTCCATCGCGGAGTTGGCGACCCATGTGGGTTCTCGCCAGCCCTCAACATGGCATTCTTCCGCGTTGTCGAGTTCCCTCAGAAATGAGGTGACCGCGCGGGGCGGGAGACGGAAGTAGTCAGCGACGTCTCCTGCAGTGCCGATGCCGAGCGCTTCAATCGCGAGGCGGGTGAGCGCACGGAGACACTCGTCATCGGTGAGAGCGTTGCTGAGTAGATGATCCGGAAGCACGCTTTGCGCCGCTTGGTACACGCGCTGCCAGCTTCGCCGGTGTACACAGACCAGTTCGCCGGTGGCCAACAGCCACTCCAGAGCCCACTTGTTAGCCGAGGAGCGTTCCCAGCCACTGCCCTGGGCACCACCGAGGTCGCTGATGGTGACAGTTTCCTGGTCGGCGATGACGGTGCGCACATGGTCTACTGCTTTTGAGTCGACCGTTGGGCCCCTCCATCCCTTTGTGGCGAAGGCGCGCCGGCGGAACGCGAACAGCGGCCAGAGGGCGAGAGGAACCAGTGACGCCGCGTGCGCCCAGTACTCGAACAGTATGGGCGGTGCCGACTCGTCGATCAGGTGACGGGCGTCTTCAGGAGTGGCACCGCGGGCTAGCTGTACTAGTTCGTGGGAGCGGCGTATTACGTTGATCGTGTCGAGTTGGATGCAGCCCAGGTGGCGGAGAATGTCGGTGGGATGGCGGGGGCTGTCAGCGGTGTGTAGCCCTTGGGCGGCCACTGCGATGGAGCGGGCCTGCTCCGCCGACAGCTCAATCAACGCCTTCCTCCGACGTGGTTTCTTCGAATGTTCCGCGTGCCTGGAGTGAGTCGGCGTGCAGCAAGACGATGCGGGCGATCGGCTGGCCGCGGTGCACGGTGGTGGTGGCGGTGGGTCGCACCGCGATGCTCAAGCCGTCGTCCTTGGCCATGCGGGCTGTGATGGAGCTGCTCAAGATCCCGACTGGGACTTCTAGGCCCGTGGTGCCCTCCAGGGGCAGGATGAGAAGAAAGTAGCCGCGGGGCACGTCCGCCGTCCAGCCCATGCGCCACTCGACCGTTCCTGCGCCGTTGACCAGGAACATGTTCTCCCAGCCACGCGTGGTACGGAACTGGTGCAGGTGGAGCCAGCTACTCTTCTCCACTGCTAGGTGCGTCTTCTCCCGCTGCCACAACTCTGTACGATTCGCCGCCCGCCCGGCTGCCTCTGGTTCCGATGCCCCGTCAAGTTCGATCTGGTCCAGCGGGGAGAAGGTGACGTCTATCGGGCTGTGCACTTGCCAGCCCAGTTCACGCCCCATCACCCAGGGAGCACAGTGCTCGGGGCGCCTCTCGGCCCGGACGAAGCGGAAGTGCTCCCGGTAAACTGCCGCGTCTTTTCTGCTGTGAGCGCGGTCGACCTGGTACTTGCTCGGCATGACTGCCCATGGGTGGATCTGGCGGAACGGCACTTCAATGGGCAAGGGAGGACCTGCACCTTTCATGACGGGGGGCGGCCCCCGCGGGCTGCTGCTCGCGGGGGCCTAGTGGACGATCTGTAGCTACAGGCTGGCTACGCGCTGGCCTTGGTGCTGGCGCTCAGCTGTGCTGCGGCCTGATTGAGCTTGCTGTCCTCGTAGGAGACCTGCGAAGAGTCGAACACCGAGACGCTGCAGGGGCCGTAGCCGACCCTGATCTGGTCGTACTGCACGTCTCCGCCTTCCTCCGCGGGCAGGGAGAGGTCGACACCGTCGAGGTGGACGACAGACAGGCTGTGAGGGCTGAACTTGAACTCGATCTTGTCGTCGTCGTCGGGCACGGTCCGGGCGAAGAGGCCGCAATAGACGGTGTTGTCCTGCTCGTCGACCGCGATGCCGCGCGGGCCCGGGCCCACGGGGATGTAGCGCGTCGCCTTCAGCTCCTCGGTGTCGATCACCGCCACCACGGAGTTGCGCTCCAGGGTGAGCAGGGCGTACTGGTCGTCGGTGGTGAAGGCGACCGCCCGACCACCATCCCCCATGACCGGCACCTTGGCTATGACCTTGTCCGTCTCCAGGTCGATGACGGGCATCGCCGCGATGGCGTTGCACGCCACGTAGGCGCGCTTGCCGGCGCGGTCGATGTTCAGGCTGTAGGGGAAGGAGTCTTCGCCGATGTGGATGCGGGCGACCTCACGGATAGACTCCGGACGCCCCCCGTCCACAAGGCCGCTTAGGTCGAGCTTAGAAACGTAGCCCGATCCCCAGATGCACACGTACGCAGACCGGCCGTCCTTGCTGATGGCCATGTGTCGCGGGTCGCGAGCCACTGCGACCTGGGTGACCTCCGTACGCGACTCCAGGTCCACGACGGACACGGTGTTCGAACCCGAGTTGGACACCAGCATGTACCGCTCGCCGGCCACGATGCCAAGGCCACGAGGGCCCGAGCCGACCGTGATCCGCGCCACCTCTCGACGCGTCAGGGCGTCGAGCTCGGAGACGGTGTTGGTGCTGGTGTTGGACACGAATCCGCGACCATCACGGGTGAACTTCACGCTACCGCGCGGAGCGTTGCCGACGGAGATCTCCTTGTGGACGGTGTGGGAAGACGGCCCGTCCTTGCGGATGACGGTGATCTGTCCGGAGTCGGTGTCGGTCGAGTAGATCTCAACGCTCACGTTGTTGTCTCCAACTGTCGGCTTCCGTCACCTTCCGTGGCGGCTGCGTTACTCAACCGACGCTATGCAACGCATGTGCGTGCGGTCTATGCCTGACGTTCAAGTTGGCTGAGAAGGTGATCTTGACAGGGCGCAAGCGGGCGACCCGCCCAGTGGCCTTCAGCGCGGGCGGGCGGGTCCACAGCGACGAAGCCCGCGGGGCGTTGGGCCCCTGGGGGCTGTGCGGACCGCGAGGCCCGGTGCGTGGCCATGCACCTGGCCCGAAGCCGAAGAACGTCAGGCAGTGATCTCGGCCGGGGAGGAGGCGGGAGGACGCACCCCGGTCAGTTCTTCGCTGCGGTCCAATAGGCGCGGGGCGAGTTGCGGGTAGTGGCCCCGCGCGACGGCCTGGAGCATCTCGGCGAGGGCACACAGCTCACCGATTCTGCCGGCTGGCGTGGCGAGGACGGAGGCGAACTCGATGCGGACGCGTGCCGCGACATCGGGGACGAGCAGGCTGTTGGCGTGGAGGAGCCCTGGGTCGTAGCCGACAGGGACGCGGCCCCAGCGCTCCCAGTCCAGGAGGGTCAGGGGTGGCCCGGTGATGTTGCCCCAGTGGAGGTCACCGTGGCTGGTGGCACGCTCGATCTTGGCCGGAGCGGGAATGCCGAGGAACTGGGGGAAGGCCCGGTCGATCCATGTGTCCCGCACGGTCTCCTTGACGCCCTCCACACTGGTCAGTTGGTCGAGAGCGTGCCGTAGACGTTCCCACCACTCGTCCGGGAGGTCCGGGTTCTGGGTAAGGTCCGGCTGCGTAGGGGAGATCACGGGTCGCGGCACGAGGTCCGACAACTCCGATTCGAATGACCACTCGCCTTCGACCCAGTCGTAGACCCGGTGCAGGGCAGGGCGCGGCACCTCGTGTGGCACCAGGACCGAGGCTCCGACGGTGCCTTCCCCGTTCTTCCGTCCGGCGTTCTTCGCCTTGCTGCGGCTGACCCGGAGCCAGTGTCGGCCCGACTGGCGGCCCAGGGTGAAGCCGGCGAATCCCCATGCGGGCGGCCCGGTGCAGGTCAGCCCGAGGGCCTTGGCGGCGTGTTCGTGCGCAGCTTCCATCAGGGTCCGCGTGGCTTCATCCGGTGGCGAGTGCATCAGTCACCCTTCTGAGCTGGGCGGGGGCGAGTGGCGAGGTAAGGACTTTGGCGTCATCTTCCCAGTGCTCACGGCTGCTGGCCGATGTCAGTACGACGTCCAGAGCCGGGCATGCCCCGGCGGCCAGGAGCGCCGCGGCGGCAGCCGACGCCCCGGGCCGGATGAAGTTCACCAGTTCGGGTGTCATGGCACTCAACAGCTCGCCGCCGTGCAGTGGCGCCGAGCCGTAGGTGATCATTCCGGCGTCTTTCGCCTGTACCAGCGGGCCGGTGTCCTGGAGTGCCTGCCTGATCGGGGTGTCCATGATCAGGCTGACGGGCATCTGGAGGCCAATCAGGTGGTGACCATCCGAGCCGGCCGCTTCCCTGGCGAGCGTCACCAGCTCGGGCACCTGGAACGCTCCCTCGGTGAGGCCGGACCAGGTGGCGACGCCGTAACCACCGATCCGACGCCGCTGCACCAGCTCTTCCAGAACCGTGAAAGCCTCTCGCAACCTCCGGTGCAGCGTTGCCCTGTCGGATTCGTGGCCGGCTCGTTCGGGATTGTGTACGAACACTACGTCCGCCCTGCCGAGCAGGGTCACAGCTACGGCCGGGAAGCCTTCCAGCTGGCCCAAGCCTCATCTTCGGGGTACGTCGCCCGTAGACTCAAATCTCTGTGCAGCGACTTCGGCCCGTTGAGCCGCGATCAGCGCGTGGCGGAGCTGGGCTCGGAGATCGCCACGTTGAACGCGCCGTGACGAGAGAGGTTGGCATGTCGCAGACCGAAGGTGCACGACTGTTCCGAGAGACCTGGATCGCAGGGGTGCACCAGCACTTCCCCGGAGAGCCCAAGCCCGGGTACGTCACTCCGTGGGACGACACGCCGCAGTGGGAGCGCGAGGCCGCAGGCTCCGTCTACGAGCAAGTACGCCAGCTCATCGAGGTCAGCGGCGGTCACACATCGAGGCTGTCCCGCGAGCAGAAGAGCCGCTTCGTCGCGACCTGCTGGACGGTGCAGATGTTCAAGCACTTCGAAGACCCGAAACCGGGCTACGTGGCCGACTGGCCTGACCTTCCGGCATGGCAGCAGGAGACCGACGCCGACATCTTCGAGGCGATCGAGAAGGCGTTGAGCTGAGCAGGAGCCCAACGTGCCCCCGGGGCCCACGGCGCCCGGCGCGTCGTCACCGAGCTGAGCCCGAGCCGCCACGCGTGTGGCCTCGGGCTCGTTCGGGATGAGCCACGGCTGGTCCGGAGTGTGGCACGGACGCCGGAGTGGAAGCACTGTTGACTGCGCTTCGCCTGCGCGCAGCCTGAACACGCCTGTTCGGTTGAGCGGTGATGCGCCAGGTCAGGACCTCGGCGGGGCGCTCGGCGCTGTCGAGTTCCCGCTGGGCGCCGACCTCGGTGAGGAGGCGCCGGGGGTTGTGGCCGGCCGCCTCGGCGCGGGCGAGCATGGTTGTCAGGGCAGCCCATGCGGGATCGGCGAGGACCCGGTCGGCGTCGTCGGGCAGGGCCGCGCGAAGGTCCTGCTCGAATCGGTTGGCGGTTGCGGCGCGTGGTGCGCGGCGGGCGAGGTCTGACAGGACCGGCTCGGCCGCCTGCTGGTAGCCCGTCTGCAGGTGGCGGAAGGATTCCTCGGCTGCCGCCGCCTGCTGCTGGTGGCCGCGTTGCTCGTGCCACTTGGCGGCGGCGCGGGCCACGTGCAGGGTCGCGAAGAGCACCGCAATGGCGAGCCCGCCCGGGTCATTGGGGGCGTAGGCGAGTTCCTTGGCGGCTTTTCGAAGGGCGTTGGCGGCCTGGTGGTCGGCGCGGACGCTGGAGCGGCGGGCACGGTTGAATGCCGTCGCTGCCGCCTGTAGTTCGTCGTGGTGCGGGCTGGAGGTGGCGGTGGCGATGTTGTAGAGGGTGTCGCCGAATGCAGCGAGGTATCCCTGGGCGGTGGCCTCGTCACCGGAGTTGAGGACTTTGCGGGCTGTGTCCAGTGCGGTGGCGGTGTGGCGCCACGGTTGGGCGGAGTCCGCCACATGCGTGGTGCGGTCGGCGATGTCCTGAGTGGGGAGTCGTTCGCGGAGGCGGTTGATGGACAGGTCGGGGGCGAGCTTGGAGCCGCCGTACCGGACGGGCTCGCCTGCTGCGTTGGTGTCGCCAGGGGCGGCGAGGCTGTAGCCGATCACTTCGCCGGTCTCGGGGCCGAGCCGGGTCTTGACCTTGATTCCCAGGGACTGCAGCACGGTGAAGTAGTCGGTTTCAGTGCTTACCGCGGCGGCGACCGCGTATGCCTGTTCGCGCAGCCACCGGCGGGCGGCGACCTGCTGGCCCGGGCGCTGGGCTTTGGCGCGTTCGGCGCCGGTGGGGGTGCGTGGTGCAGTGTGGTCGCCGGGTTTCAGGCGGCGCAGCCCGTATTCGGCTTCGATTTCTCGGCATTCGGCTTGGGCTCGCTGGCCGTCGCGGCGGGTGCGGGGGCGGCGGCCGTCGGCGCGGATGGTGGTGGCGAGGATGTGGATGTGGTCGTCGGCGTGCCGTACGGCGATCCACCGGCATGCCTTCTCGTCGCCGTCGGGGGCGATGCCGGTGGTGTGAACGATGCGGCGGGCGACTTCGGCCCACTCGGTGTCGGTGAGGTAGCGGTCGCCGGGTGCGGTGCGGACTGGGCAGTGCCAGACGTGCTGGGGTGGCTTCTTGCCGCCCAGTTCGCGGGTGCGGAGGTCGACGTGGTGGTCGAGGCGCTTGGCGAGCTGTGTGTAGGTGGCGTCCGGGTTGCGGCCGGGGTCGGGGGCGCCGGCCATGTCCCAGGCGGCGACGATGTGCGGGTTGGTGTGCTCGTCGCGGCGGCCGGGGCCGAAGAGGTAGGTGATCAGGCCACGGGTGTCGGAGCCGGTGGAGACGTCAGGCACCATGAGGGAGACCTTCCGCCAGGAGCTGGTCCATCAGCCGGTAACTGTGCTCGGCGGCCTGGTCGACGCGGTCGAGTACGAGTTCAGCGTGGTCAGGGATTGTGCCCCGGTGGATGGCTCCGGTGATCTGGTTGAGGTTGCGGCCTACTCGGTTCAACGCCACGGTGTGCTCCTCGATGGCCTCGACGAGCGGGCGGACAGGGTCGTCCTCCGGGCTGCCGACGAGGCCCCTGCCGAGCGCGACGGCGAGCGCGGCGTCGCCGACGAACCCAGCGAACTTCTGACCACGCTGCTCGGCCGCCTGGGCGATGACGCGGACCGCGGTCGGGGTGAAGCGGATGTTCTTGACCTGGTCGCGCGTCTCCCGGGTGCGCTTGCGGTTCAGCAGGGCGGGCAGCGCTGGGTCGTCCAGTTCGCGCCAGGAAGGCTGCTCGACCGGTACTTGCGTCTCGACGCGTGGCTCGGCGTACGGGACAGCGGCGGCCGCGTGTGCGGCGGTCGCCCCTACCCCCGGCTCGGGCGCCCCCTGGCGCCCGGCCTCCTCCTCCGCCGCCGCCCCTGGGGCGGGGGGAAGCGCGGACGAAGCCTCGTTAGAGGCTCGTTCGCTCCAGCTTGCTGCTGTTCGACGGGCCAGGCCGAACAAGCCCTTGCGGCGGTGGGAGCGGGCGTTGCCCGCTTTGTTGTCGTGCATGGTGGTGCTCCGACTGTGTGTGTGGGGCAGGACTTCGTCACGTCCGTCGCATCCGTCCCGTGGCTGGTCAGAACAGGTACGGATGGGTGCGCAGGTACGGATGACTCCGTCCCGGCCGGGAAGTCCGTCCCTGCGCTGACCTGCACCGGGACGGATGCGACGCACTGATACGGACCCAGGGGGAAGTGGTCAGCGGGTGCGTGTGGGGCCGGCGGCGGCGCCGGGCGGGCCGACAGGCAGTGACCTGGTGAGGGGGGAGGGCGGCTTGCCCTGGGTGGGAGGTGCGGGCGCGTTCTCGTGCCCTGCTGCGGGGGTCGGCTGGGCGGGTTCGGGGCAGTAGCGGGCCCAGGCGTCGAGGAATTGGTTGCGCATGTACGCCTTGGCCTGGCGGCCCTGCTCGAAGCGGTAGTTGGCCGGGCGGATATCGAAGTCCCTGAGCAGCGCCGACAGGTGGTAGGCGTTGAGCCCTTTGGTGCCGTAGTCCGGCCACGGCGATTCGGCGTCCGCCAGGAGGGCGGCGAGCAGGTCCTGTGTGCGCAGGGCCTCTCTGTTGTCCTCCTGTTCGAAGACACGGCGGATGTCGCGCAGCAGCCGCGTCTTCAGGGTCGTCTGCTCGTCCTGGACGGCCTCGTGCCCGGTCATCGCCCGGCAGGCGGCGCGGGCGCTGTCGGGCCAGTGGCCGCCGGCCAGGTCGGCGACGATGACCAGCGGCTCCCACGTGTCTGCGGCGCGGTCCTCGACCGGCATGCTCGGCACCAGACCGGCGGCCGCGCGGTGGAGCGGGCCCAGCCAGGCGGTCAGCCGGTCGCGCAGCGCGTTCAGTTCGGGCACGGAGTACCGCGAGCGGAACTGGGCGATCCGCTCGCCGGGCTTGCGCTTCTGCATACGGAGGACGACCGCCCGGTCCATGATCGTGTCGGGAAGGTCGCCGATCCCGGCCAACGCGGCCATCGCGAAGGTCGGGAACGCCGTCGGCTTGTGTTCGGGGCCGGAGATCCGCCAGGCGGGCCGGTTGCGCTGGTGTCCGGCGTTGAGCAGGCCGCGCAGGTCCTCCTTGTCGCCCGCCTTGGGGCCGAAGATGGTGTCGGCCTCGTCTACCAGTAGCGTCGGTGGTTTCTTGCCGATGACGCGGAAGACCACCGAGGGGGAGGTGTTCACCGTCATCATCGGCTGATGCACGGTCTCGTGGAGCACATCCAGGACGCGCGACTTGCCACAGCCCTTGGTCGGCCCCACCACCGCCAGACGCGGCGCGTGCTGCAGCGCGGGCTGGGTGTGGGAGGCCGCCACCCACAACGTCACTGCCGTCAGCGCTTCGGGGCTCGGTAGTACGACGTACTTGCCGACTGCCGCCCGCAGGTCATCCAGCAGTCCCGCTCCTTCGTCGGTCTCCCGGTCCCCAGCAGCCGGCGCTGCACCGCCGGTCCCCGGGGCAGTCCCGGTAGGAGGGTCCCCGACCTTTGCGCCACGGTCCCCTGCCACTACACGGCGGAGCCGGTCCCCGACTGCGTCCCCGCTCTGGGGACCGTCCCCGTCCCCGGGGTCCATCTTGACCGCGCTGACCTGCGCATCATCCCCGGGCGGTGGGGATATCTGGTCGGCGGACAGGGCCTCGGTCCCCGCCATCTCAGGGGACCAGTCCCCGTCCCCTGGCACGTGGGGACCGACCTGTTCTCGGGGACCGGTCCCGGCGTGATCGGCCTGGCCCCCGGGACGGTCCCCAGCCCGGTCAGATTCGCTTGGCAGTGACATCTGGCCGGGGACCGCCACCGGAGGCCAGGCGTCCTTGAGCCGTGACGCCAGACTGTCCGATGCACGTGAAGTATGTGAGGACGTAGAGTCCGTCATAGACGTTCCTCTCCCGGTGGAGCGGGCTGGGCTAGAGCCCGCTCCACCGACTTGACGTTCAGGTATGGGCGACGAGTTGGGGGATCCTCGGCCCTCGGCGGTTGTTCGCCGGGGGCCGCTGCCGTATCCGGCGCAGTCGGCGTGTCACGACGCCAGGCCCCACTCATCCCGGCCTTCGGTCAGCGCGCGCTCGTAGCGCAGCAGCTCGGCCTCGGGGTACAGCACCCTCTTGCCGACCTTGATGCCGCGCGGCCCCTTCTTGATCTGGCGCCAGTAGCGGACGGTGCTCTCGGCGGTGCGGTAGCGCTCGGCTACCTCGGAGGTCGTCAGGTATCGCATACGTTCCGTTTCGGCTAGGTGGCGATTCGATCCGCATAAGTAGTACGACGATCGCCGGTCAACCAAAACGGATAGTGTGTGTTTCAATTGGGATAGCGAGTGTCGTGATGGAGGACCGATGACAGGCGACAGGACGGGCGGCGGCGAAGTGCCGCTGCTCTACAGCGAGGGGAACGCGGCTGCGCGCGTGGCCCTGGAGCGTGAGGTCAGGGGGTGGAGTACGACCGAGCTGGCGGACCGAGTGACCGGGGCCGGCGTGAAGATGAACCAGACGGCGATTTGGCGCATCGAGAACGGCTCCCCTCGTCGGCGCATCAACCTCGATGAAGCCCTCGCCTTCGCGCGTGTCTTCGAGTTGCCCCTCGAGGAGTTGATGGCCCCGCCCCTGGAGGGTCTCGACGTCGACGGCCGACGGCTCGTACAGGAGGCCGTCGAGGCGTTCTACGAGGCGCGCGAGGCGCAGGACCGCCTGCATCATGCCGTCACGGGCATCGCCGACCACATCCAGACCCACCCGGACAGCGCTCGCGCCATCCACGAGCAGGCCCTCCGCCTCATGGGCGATGAACGCGACGCCCGCGCCCTCAGCGAGGACATCGAGGGCGGCGGCTACTACCGATAACCGAGCCAGAGGCGAAGTCACTTGGCCAACGTTCAGAAGCGCCCCAACGGCAGGTGGCGGGCGCGCTACCGAGACCTCGACGGCAAGGAGCACGCCCGGCACTTCGACCGCAAGCTCGATGCCCAACGCTGGCTCGATGAGGTCACGACGAGCATCGTCACCGGCCAGTACGTCGATCCACGCGCCGGGCGGACGTCGTTCGAGAAGTACGCGAGGCGGTGGGAGGAGTCGCTGATCGCAGGCGAGGCGGCCGAGCGCATCACCGACAACGCGCTGAGGCTGCACCTCGTCCCGGCGCTGGGCTCCCGCGCCATGGCAGCGATACGTCGCAACGACATACAGGTGCTCTTCAAGAGCCTGTCCGAACAGCTCGGCCCCGGCAGCGTGCGCAACGTCTACGACGTCCTCGTGCGCGTCATGACCGCGGCTGTCGAGGACAAGGTCATAGCCGCCAGCCCGTGCCGCCGGATCACCCTCCCGCCCATGGCGGAAGAGGAGGTCGCCCCGCCCACGGTCGATCAGGTCGAGGCCATGTCTCGCGTCATGCCGCCGTACCTGCGGGCGGCCATCGTGACGCTCGCCGGCTCCGGGTTGCGCGTTGGCGAGCTGCTGGGACTCAAGGTGTCGGACGTCGACTTCAAGGCGGGCGGTCTTCGCGTCGAGCGTCAGCGCCTGCAGTCCCGGAAGATCGGCCCGCCCAAGACAGCGAAGTCCCGGCGCACCGTTCCCGTCGGCGAGGTCGTCACCGACGCGCTCCTGGCGCACCTCGCCGCGCGTCCGTCCAAGGAGTGGTTGTTCACCATGGAGGAGGGTGAACCGCTCAAGTACACCCGCTGGAAGACGGAGTGGAACTGCGCTCGCAGGACGCTGCAAGCGGAGGAGGACGAGGCGGCCGAGCGAGCGGGGCGCAAGTCCGTCGAGCTACCGCACATGGTGACCCACGACCTGCGGCACTTCTACGCCTCCGCGCTCATAGCCGGCGGAGCCAGCGTCAAGCAGGTGCAGCTCGTACTCGGCCACGCGTCCGCTGTCATCACGCTGCGGATCTACGCGCACCTGTGGCCGGGCGAAGAAGACCGCACCCGATCCGTCATGGACGCCGTGCTCGGCGGCCTGCGGACCGGGTGCGGACAGGATGACCAAACGATCAAGGAAATCGCAGGTCAAAAGGCTTGATCGAAGATCAACCCTTCTTGGTCTCCCAGAAGATCTCGTCGATGCGAGCGATGTGGTCGAGCGCCTTCTGCCCGGTGGCCGGGTCGGAGGAGCCCTTGGCCGCCGAGAGGGCCTTCAGCGTGTCGTTGACCAGCTGGTGCAGCTCCGGGTACTTCTCGAAGTGCGGCGGCTTGAAGTAGTCGCTCCACAGCACCGAGACGTGGTGCTTGGCCAGCTCCGCGCGCTGCTCCTTGATGACGATGGCGCGGGCGCGGAACTGCGGGTCCTCGTTGGCCTGGTACTTCTCCTGGACGGCCTTGACCGACTCGGCCTCGATACGGGCCTGTGCCGGGTCGTAGACACCGCAGGGAAGGTCGCAGTGCGCGCTGACCTCCACCTTCGGGGCGAACAGGCGGGAAAGCATAGTGCAGTCCTTCCTCGTGATCGTCTTCTCACGTGCGACATTACTCCTTGCGGGCCCGCATTTCGTGGACGGGCCCGGGTGATGAGGACCAAAGTCCGAGGCCGTTTCGGCTCGGGCGCCGCGGGAGACTCGGAGGGCCGGTGCGGGTGCTGGGCAGGTTCGGGCTGGCCGAGGTGTACAACCCGTCGATGCTGCCGACGCTGCGCCCCGGGGACCGGCTGCTCCTCCGGTACGACGTGCCGGTGCGTGCCGGGCATGTCGTGGTGGTGCGCCACCCGTTCCAGCGCGACCTGCTGATCGTGAAGCGGGCGGTGCGGCACGGGGCGGACGGCTGGTGGGTGCGGGGCGACAACCCGTACGCGGGCAACGACAGCCGCGAGTTCGGGGCCGTGCCCGACGAGCTGGTGATGGCCAGAGCGGCGCTGCGGCTGCGCCCCCCACGGGAGCTTCAGTCCTCGCCGGTTGCGGTGCTGCGCTGGGCGCTGGGGGCGGTACGGATGCTGCCGCGCCGTTTGCGTGCCCGGTAGGCGGCGACGTTGGCCCGGGTCGCGCACCGGTCCGAGCAGTAGCGCCGGGAGCGGTTCGTCGAGGTGTCCAGGTAGGCGTTGCGGCAGGAGCCGGACTCGCAGACGCCCAGGCGCTCGACGCCGAGGTCGGTCAGGCTGAAGGCGAGCCCCATGCAGGCGATGGCCGCGTAGCCGGCTCCGGCGTTGGCCGGGGACTCGGCGAGGTGCATGTGCCACTTCGGGTTGCCCACGTCGTCGCGGAACTCGTGGCCGGCGATCTGCGGACTCGCGGGGTACTCCATCAGCAGAGCGTTCAGCAGGTCGACCGCCCGTACCTCGTCGCCCTCGGCCGCGGCGACGAAGACGGCGCGCAGTCGGGTGCGGACCGCACGCAGCCGCGCCACGTCGGACTCGCCCGCCTTCCTCGCGGCCTGCCTGCTCTCACCGAAGAGTTCCCGGACGGCGTCGACGGTGGTCAGCGCGTCCTGGGAGCGGGCGGGCTGCTCGGTGTTGACCAGGCGGACGGCGAAATCTGCGTAATAGGTCAGTTCCACTTGTGATCCTTACGTGCCCGGGGCTAGGCTCGGTCGCGAAAGAGAGGTAAGGGTCGTTTTCGAAACGAGTCTATTACTGGCGTACAAGGGGAGAGCGTGATGACCGAGGCCGTGCGACGGACGGACGGGGCAGCCGGGGGGCACTTCCGCAGCCTCCAGCGGAGCTGGGACCGGCAGCAGGAGTGGTACCTGCCCGACCGCGAGGAGCGGTTCCGCGTCATGCTCGACACCGTCGAGGCCCTGGTCGGCGACGAGCCCCGGGTGCTCGACCTGGCCTGCGGCACCGGCAGCATCTCCGACCGGGTCCTGACCCGCTTCCCGGGTGCGCGCACCACCGGTGTCGACCTCGACCCGGCGCTGCTGACCATCGCGCGCGGGTACTTCGCCGAGGACCGGCGGGCGGAGTTCGTCTCCGCCGACCTGCGCGACGCGCGCTGGACGGAGTCGCTGCCGCACCGTTCCTACGACGCCGTGCTCACCGCGACGGCCCTGCACTGGCTGCGCACCGAGGAGCACGGGGAACTGCACGGCCGACTCGCCGGGGTGCTCGGGGAGGGCGGGGTCTTCCTCAACGCCGACCACATGCCCGACGCCGGAACGCCGCGGATCGACGAGGCGCTGCACGCCTTCGACAAGGAGCGCCGCAGCCGGGAGAAGGCCGCGGGTACCCAGGACTGGGTCGACTGGTGGCAGCAGCTCGCCGCCGACCCGGTGATGGCCGACGCGGTCACCGAGCGCTACCGCATCTTCGGCGACCCGGCCCGGGGTGACCACAGCGACGGGCAGACCCAGCCGGTCGGGTGGCACGTGCGGTCGCTGCGGGAGGCCGGCTTCGCCGAGGCCCGCGCGATCTGGGCCTCCCCGCAGGACGCGATGGTCCTCGGGCTGCGCTGAACGCGCCCTGTTTGCCGGCCGGAACGCGCGGCCCGTGGCGCCGCCCTCCGCGCTGGGCGGCGCCACGAGGCGGTCAGCGCCGGGCGACGCCCTCGGCGCGGGCCGCGGCGGCCACCGCGGCGGTCACCGCGGGGGCGACCCGCTCGTCGAACGGCGAGGGGATCACCTTGTCCGCGCTCAGCTCGTCGGCCACCACGGCGGCCAGCGCCTCGGCGGCGGCGATCTTCATCCCCTCGGTGATCCGCGAGGCCCTGACCTGGAGCGCGCCGGCGAAGATGCCGGGGAAGGCCAGCACGTTGTTGATCTGGTTCGGGTAGTCGCTCCGGCCGGTGGCGACCACCGCGGCGTGCTTGCGCGCCACCTCGGGGTCGATCTCCGGCGTCGGGTTGGCCATGGCGAAGACGAACGCGCCGGGAGCCATCCGCGAGACCGCCGCGTCGGCCACGGTGCCGCCGCTGACGCCGATGAACACGTCCGCCCCGTCCATCGCGGACTCCAGCGAGCCGCTGAGCCCCGTCTTGTTGGTGAATCCGGCCAGCTGGCGCTTGACGTCGGTGAGGTCCCCGCGGTCCGCGGAGACGATGCCCTTGCGGTCGCCGACCGCCACGTCCCCGATGCCGGCCTCGACCAGGATCCGGGCGATCGCCACGCCGGCCGCCCCCGCCCCGGAGATCACCGCGCGCAGCTCGCCGAGCGACCGCCCGGAGAGCAGGGCGGCGTTGCGCAGCGCGGCCAGCGTGACCACGGCGGTGCCGTGCTGGTCGTCGTGGAAGATCGGGATGTCGAGCCGCTCCTGGAGCCTGCGCTCGATCTCGAAGCAGCGCGGGGCGGAGATGTCCTCCAGGTTGATGCCGCCGAAGGACGGCGCCATCCGGACCACGGTCTCGACGATCTCGTCGGTGTCCTGGGTGCTCAGTGCGATCGGGACGGCGTCCACCCCGCCGAACTGCTTGAAGAGGATGGCCTTGCCCTCCATCACCGGGAGGGAGGCCTCCGGGCCGATGTCGCCCAGGCCGAGGACCGCGCTGCCGTCCGTCACGACGGCGACCACCTGCGACTTCCAGGTGTAGTCATGGACCAGCTCCGGCCGGTCCGCGATCGCGCTGCACACCTTGGCCACCCCTGGCGTGTAGGCCAGGGACAGGTCTTCCTCGTTCCGGACGGGGACGGTCGAACGGACCGCCATCTTGCCGCCCCGGTGGAGGGCGAAGGCCGGATCCAGGGCCTCCTCGTCCAGTTCGCTCTGCGGATTGACGATCTCCGCTGCCACTTTTTTGACCCCTTATTCGTGTGTATGCCGAGGGTTACCGCTGCCTGGTTGCGGAGCGGGCGGGCACCGCGTTCGCTGGTCTGCCGGCGGATGGCCACCGGCAGGGGCAGGTTCGAACGCCGGGCGCGCCGCACACGCGCCCTGTGTCCCCGGGTGAGGGGTGTAACTGACCTTTGTACCGGATGGTGGCCGCCGCGTACGAGTCGCTTTCGCCACCTCGTGCGACGGCAGGCCGGCAGGCGCGTCCGGGCACCCGGGCCGGGCCGCGCGGATCGCCGGTGCGCCGCTCCCGGGCGCCGGGCCGGGGGCAGGCCGGGCGACAGGCCGCGAAGGCAGGGCGACCAAGCTCTCGCAGCCGCCGCAAGCGGGGTGCCGAACGGCGCTCTTCGGTCGCCGGATGTTCGTTCAGCGTTCTCCGTTATCCGATTTTGACATCGTTGACGCCCTGAGAAGGGGTGTCCGGATGGCAGGATTCCCCCATTACACAGGGTCGCGACACTCGAAGGCGCGTGCTTGACCCACCGGCCGGCCCCGCATCCGCAGGAGGACCCACCATGACCGCACGTACCACCCGCCGTCCGTCTGCTCGTCGCCGGCTGGGCGCAGCCGGAACCGTGGCGGTCGCGGGCGCGCTGCTGTTGACCGCCTGTGGCGACCAGACCGACGGCGGGGGCGACGAGGACACGAAGGAGTCGGCGAGCTCCGACGCGCCGCTCTTCGACCAGCTGCCGAAGAAGATCCAGGACGCCGGCGTCATCAAGGTGGGCTCGGACATCGCCTACGCGCCGGTCGAGTTCATGGACGAGAACAACGAGGTCGCGGGCATCGACCCGGACATCGCCGACGCCATGGGCGAGCAGCTCGGCGTGGAGTTCGCGTTCGAGAACGGCACCTTCGACGGCCTCGTCCTGGGCATGAACTCCGGCCGCCACGACATCATCATGTCGGCGATGACCGACACCAAGGACCGCCAGGAGGGACGCGACGACGGCAAGAAGGTCGGTGACGGCGCGGACTTCGTCAACTACTTCCAGGCCGGCTCGGCGATCCTGGTCCAGAAGGGCAACCCGGAGGACCTCCAGGGCCTGGACGACCTCTGCGGCCGGACGATCGCGCTCCAGCGGGGGACCGCCAACGAGGACCTGGCCAAGGCGCAGAACGAGGAGTGCGACGAGCCGATCGAGGTACTCCCCTTCGACAAGGACTCCGACGCGCTGACCCAGCTCAAGCAGGGCCGCGCGGTCGCCGACATCAACGACTACCCGGTGGCGGCGTACAACGCGAAGACCGCGGGCGGCGGCGGGGACTTCGAGGTCGTCGGCGAGCAGATCGACGCCGCGCCGTACGGGATCGCGGTGAACAAGGAGAACACCGAACTGCGGGACGCGCTCCAGGCCGCGCTCCAGGCGATCATCGACAACGGCGAGTACGAGAAGGTGCTGGCAAAGTGGAACTCCGAGGACGGGGCCGTCGAGGAGGCCACCGTCAACGCCGGCACCTGACGCGGACCGGTACCCGAAACCGGCCGGAGCAGTCCCGGTCGTGCAGCGACCGCAACGCCGGGCCCGCCTCCCCTCAGCAAAGGTAGTTCTCCGTGTCCGATCCCCGCGACCCTCGCGACAGCCACGCGCCCGAGGACCGGGTCCCGCTGCCGGCCTCCCTCCGCAAGGGGGCGGCTGGCGGCGGGAAGCTCCCGCCCGAGGCCATCAAGGCGATCCCGGTCCGGCACTACGGGCGGTGGGCGGGTGCCGCGGTGGTCCTCGCCCTCCTCGCCGTGCTCGTACTCGCCTTCGTCAACGGCGACTTCACCTGGGGGACCGTGGGTGAGTACCTCACCTTCGAGACGATCCTGAAGGGCGCCGCCAACACCCTGTGGATCACCCTGCTGTCCATGGTCATCGGTGTGGCCCTCGGCACGGTGCTGGCGGTGATGCGGCTGTCGAGGAACCCGGTGCTCAGCACCGTCTCCTGGGGCTACATCTGGTTCTTCCGCGGTACGCCGGTGCTGGTGCAGCTCTTCCTCTGGTACAACCTCGCCTACCTCTTCCCGATCCTGAACCTCGGGTTCTACCGGGACGAGATGACGGACGTGATGACGCCGTTCCTGGCGGCGCTGCTCGGCCTCGGGCTGAACGAGGCCGCCTACATGGCGGAGATCAGCCGGGCCGGCATCCAGTCGGTCGACGAGGGGCAGACCGAGGCGGCGCACGCGCTGGGCATGTCCAGCTCCCGCACGATGCGCCGTATCGTGCTGCCGCAGGCCATGCGGGTGATCATCCCGCCGACCGGCAACGAGTTCATCAACATGCTCAAGACCTCGTCGCTGGCGTACGCGATCACCTTCGGGGAGCTGATGAACGCCTCGGTGACCATCTACTCCAGAAACCTGGCCGTCATGGAGCTGCTGCTGGTGGCGACCATCTGGTATCTGATCCTCACCACGGTGTTCAGCATCGGCCAGTACTACCTGGAGCGGCACTTCGCCCGCGGTGCGTCCCGGAACCTGCCGCCGACGCCGCTCCAGAAGATCCGGGCGCAGGTGCTCTCGCTGCGCAACCCGAGCAAGGTCGGAGGGAAGGTCGTATGACCCCCATGGTGAAGGCGGAGGCCGTCCACAAGTCCTTCGGCCACGTCGAGGTGCTGAAGGGCATCGACCTGGAGGTGGCGCCGCGCGAGGTGTTCTGCCTGGTCGGACCGTCCGGCTCGGGCAAGTCGACCTTCCTGCGGTGCATCAACCACCTGGAGCAGATCAACGCGGGCCGGCTCTCGGTGGACGGCCGTCTGGTCGGCTACCGGGAGAAGGGCGACCGGCTCTACGAGCTGAAGGACCGTGAGGTCGCCGAGCAGCGCAAGGACATCGGCATGGTGTTCCAGCGCTTCAACCTCTTCCCCCACATGACCGCGGTCGAGAACGTCATGGAGGCGCCGGTCCAGGTCAAGCGCGAGGCGCGCTCGGCGGCCAGGGAGCGCGCGGCGAAGCTGCTCGACCGGGTCGGGCTGGGGGGCAAGAAGAACAGCTACCCCGCCCAGCTCTCCGGCGGCCAGCAGCAGCGGGTGGCGATCGCCCGGGCGCTGGCCATGGAGCCCAAGCTGATGCTCTTCGACGAGCCGACCTCCGCACTCGACCCCGAGCTGGTGGGCGAGGTGCTGGACGTGATGCGGGACCTCGCGGAGTCCGGGATGACGATGATCGTCGTCACCCACGAGATGGGCTTCGCCCGCGAGGTCGGCGACTCCCTCGTCTTCATGGACGACGGCGTGGTCGTCGAGTCGGGGAGCCCGCGCGAGGTGCTGGGCAACCCGCAGCACGAGCGCACCCGGGGCTTCCTCTCCAAGGTGCTCTAGCGCCCCTCGCCCGGTGCGGGGGCGTTCGCGGGCCGAGCGGATACCGGCGGGTAACCGCGGCGCGTGTCACAGCGCGGCGCGGTTCCCCCCGGCGGACGGGCGGCGTAGCTTGAGGATCATGTTTGCTGCCTACGCCGCCCGCATCGACCGGGAAGAGCCGCTGAACGGACTGGAGCTGGGGGAACGGCCGGAGCCGGACGTACCGCCCGGCTGGATGACGGTGGACGTCAGGGCCGCCTCGCTGAACCACCACGACCTGTGGTCGCTGCGCGGCATCGGCCTGGGCGAGGAGTCGCTGCCGATGATCCTGGGCTGCGACGCGGCCGGAGTGGACGCCGACGGCAACGAGGTGGTGCTCTACTCCGTCGTCGGGCAGACCGGCCACGGCGTCGGCCCGCGCGAGCGTCCGTCGATCCTCACCGAGAAGTACCAGGGCACCTTCGCCGAGCGGGTGGCCGTGCCGCAGTGGAACGTGCTCCCCAAGCCCCCCGAGCTGTCCTTCGCGGAGGCCGCCTGCCTGCCCACCGCCTGGCTCACCGCCTACCGGATGCTGTTCACCAAGGCCGGCGTGCGGCCGGGGGACAGCGTGCTGGTGCAGGGTGCGGGTGGCGGCGTCGCCACCGCGGCGATCGTGCTGGGCGCGGCGGCCGGCCTGCGCGTCTTCGCGACCAGCCGGGACGCGGCCAAGCGGGCGCGGGCGCGGGAACTGGGCGCCGAGGGCGTGTTCGAGAGCGGGGAGCGGCTTCCGCACCGGGTGGACGCGGTCGTCGAGACGGTGGGCGCCGCCACCTGGTCGCACTCGCTGAAGTCGCTCAAGCCGGGCGGGACCCTGGTGCTCTCCGGAGCCACCAGCGGTCCGAACCCTCCGGCCACCGAGTTGAACCGGATCTTCTTCCTGGAACTCAACGTGGTCGGCGCGACCATGGGGACGAAGGAGGAGCTGGCCGGACTGCTGAGCCTGTGCGCGGCCAAGGGTGTCCGGCCGGTCATCGACTCCACACTGCCGCTCGACCGGGCGCGCGAGGGCTTCGCGCGGATGGCCGGGGGAAGCCTCTTCGGCAAGGTCGTCCTCACCGTCTGAGCCGGACGGCCTGAGCCGGGCCGGGACCGAGTCAGCCGCGTCCCCGGGCGGCCCGGCCGGAGGCGGCCGCCCGGGGACGCGGCACCCGGCGCGTCAGCCGTGCGGCGGGCGCAGCACGGCACCGGCCCGCGCGGCGGCCGTGCCCAGCAGGGTGCGGACCTCCCGCAACTGCTCCCGGGTGACGCCGCCGTCCCGCGCCGCGTCCCGGAGGTCGTCCCGGAACCGGTCGAGCAGCCGCTCCAGCTCCCGTGCCCCGTCCTGCGGCTCCTCGGCGGGCTCGGCGGCCCACGCGGGCACCTCGGACGCCGCTGCGGCCGGGTCGTCGTGCGCGGCCCCGGTGTCCGTCGCTCCGGTCCGCGCGGCGCCCTCGGCGCCGTCCTCGGTCGCGGAGGGAGGGGCGGGCCGGAAGTGCGGCGGCCAGACGCCGGCCTGGCCGGTGAGTCGTCCGAGGGTGCCCATCTCCTTGGCGAGTTCGGCCATGCCCTCGCGCACCGCTCCCTGCCAGTCGCCCGCCTGGGCGCGGGACTGGACCTGTTCCTGCACCTGCCGCGCGATGCGCCGCACTTCTTCCTGGGCCGCCTCCTGCGCCTCGCGCTGTGCACGCTCCTGCGCCCGTGCGGCGTCCTTCCTGGCCTGCTCGGCGCGGCGGCTCTCGTCCCTGGCGTGCTGGGCCTGCTCCCGCCACTGCTGCTTCGCCCGGCGCATCTCCTCCTTGGCCTTGCGCCAGGAGTCCCGGTCGCCCCACGGGACGCCTTCCCAGCCGGGACCGCCCCAGCCCGTTCCGGGGCGGGCGTGCTCCTCCCCGGTGCCGCAGCCGTCCGCGGGCCCGGAGGAGCCGTCGTCGGCGCGCTGGGCGGTCTCGCGCATCTCCTCGCGCATCTCCTTGCGCAACTCGTCGGCGGAGCCCCGGACGTTCTCCCGGATCTCGGTGGCGAGGGCGGCCAGCGACCGGTGGATCTCCTGCTCCAGCGCGGTCAGTTCCTCCTGGCGACGGGCGAGCTCCGCGCGGCCCTCCTCGGTGATCGAGTAGACCTTGCGGCCGCCCTCGGTGGTGTGGTCGACCAGCCCCTCGGCGGCGAGCTTCGCCAGCCGCGGGTAGACGGTGCCGGCGGAGGGCGCGTACAGACCCTGGAAACGCTCCTCCAGGAGCCTGATCACCTCGTATCCGTGGCGCGGTGCCTCGTCGAGGAGGGTGAGAAGGTACAGCCGCAGGCGGCCGTGGGCGAAGACCGGAGGCATGTCAGACGTCCTTACGCAGCGAAGTGGCTTCGGCCGGGGCGGTGGTCCCGTCCGGTGCCGGAGGCCTGCGCAGCAGGGCGACCGCTCCGGAGACGGTGGTGGCCCGCAGGCTGCCGCTGCCCGGTCCGAGGCTGCCGGTGAGGCGGTTGGCGCCCCACCGGCGGTGGCGCCGGAGGCCGTCGAAGGCGCAGGACACCGCCCCGCCGGTGGTGTTGACCTCGACGGTCGTGTCGGCGGGTTCGGGGATCCGGACCGCGAGGTCCCCCGAGACGCTGTTCAGGGTGAGAGCGGTGGGCGGTCCGGCGGGGGACGACGCGTCCGGTGCCGCGAGGTCGACGACCATGCTGCCGCTGACCGAGTTGCCGCTGACCGCCGGGCCGCCGTCGACGACCGTCAGATCGCCGGAGACGGAGGTGAAGCGGAGCGTCCCGGTGACGCCCTGGGCCTCCACGCTGCCCGAGACGGTGTCCGTCCGCACCGGGCCGGCGAGGCCGACGAGGGTGGTGTCGCCGGTGACCCCGCGTACCCGGGTGCCGCCCTCGACGCCGGAGACCACCGTCGCCGCGGCGACCGAGCCGACCGCCACCTCGGTGCCCGCCGGGACGGCGAGGGTGAGGTCGACGCTGCGAGACGGCCGGCCGTGGTCCAGCCACTCCCGGAAGCCCTGCCACCCGAGGTCCTCGTAGGCCACGGTGAGAGCGCCGTCCGCCAGGGTGACCCGCAGCGGCGGCCCCTTGATCGCGGTCACCTCCAGCCGGGCGCCGGTGCCGGCGGCGGGATCGGTGCCGACGATGTTGACCGTGCCGCTCACCACCCGGACCTCCAGGTGGGTGACGGGGTCGAAGTCGAGTTCCTGCGGCTCCCCGACGGGCCATTCGGACCTGTTGGGCACAACGGCCTCCCGATCGTTCGCGCGCCCCCGCTGGGCGCACGACACTGTGTATCGCGTTCCCTGAACACGATACATCGCGAGTGGGGTCCGTCAAAGAGCCCGGGACGGCCGTTCCGGGCCGGTGCCGCGGCACCGGCCCGGCGGTTCACTCCTCGTCCTCGTCCTCCAGGCGGGCCAGCCAGGTCGCCAGCCGCTCCACCGGCACCTCGAAGTCGGGGTTGAGGTCCACGAAGGCGCGCAACTGCTCGGCCAGCCAGGCGAGGGACACCTCCTCCTCTCCGCGCCGGTTCTCCAGTTCCTCGATACCGCGGTCGGTGAAATACACGGTGCACTCCGTCGGGGGTCTCGTTCGGTGCCGCTCAGGATAAGTCCGGCCCCTGGCTCGCCCGCCGGGGACGGCGTCGGGCCCCCGCCGGAAGAGGGTTCCGGCGGGGGCCCGGGGCCGTCAGGACGTCACGTCGGGTCACGTGCGTCGGGTCGGGGCGGTCAGAGGTCGAAGACCTCGCTGATCAGCCCCTGCTGCTCGGCCTGGTGGCGCTTGGCCGAACCGACCGCCGGCGAGGAGGACGACGGACGCGAGACCCGGCGCAGCCGGTCCGCGTTCGGCACCGGCTCCGAACCGATGATCAGGTCCAGGTGGTCCACCAGGTTCAGGGCGATGAACGGCCACGCGCCCTGGTTCGCCGGCTCCTCCTGGGCCCAGACGAACTTCTCGGCACCGCCGTACTTGGCCATCTCGGCCTGGATCTCCTTGCTGGGCAGCGGGTAGAGCCGCTCCAGCCGGACGATCGCGGTGTCCTTGAGCCCGCGCTTGACCCGCTCGGCGTCCAAGTCGTAGTAGACCTTGCCGGAGCAGAAGACCACCTTGCGGATCTGCGAGGGCTCCACCTCGCCGGACTCGACGAGCGCGTCGCCGATGACCGGCCGGAAGCCGCCGGTGGTGAACTCGTCCACCGTGGACGCCGCGGCCTTGAGCCGGAGCATCGACTTCGGGGTGAAGACGATCAGCGGCTTGTGGTGCGGGTTGTGCACCTGCCAGCGCAGCAGGTGGAAGTAGTTCGACGGCAGCGACGGCGCGGCCACGGTCATGCTGTTCTGCGCGCACAGCTGGAGGAAGCGCTCGATCCGGGCCGAGGAGTGGTCCGGGCCCTGGCCCTCGTAGCCGTGCGGCAGGAGCAGGGTGACCCCGGAGGTCTGGTCCCACTTCTGCTCGGCGGAGGAGATGAACTCGTCCACGACCGTCTGCGCACCGTTGACGAAGTCGCCGAACTGCGCCTCCCACATCACCAGCGCCTCGGGGCGGGCCAGCGAGTAGCCGTACTCGAAGCCCATCGCCGCGTACTCGCTGAGCAGCGAGTCGTAGACGTTGTAGCGGGCCTGGTCGTCGGAGAGGTACAGCAGCGGGGTGTAGTCGTTGCCGGTGTCCTGGTCGATGAGCACCGCGTGCCGCTGCCCGAAGGTGCCGCGCCGGGAGTCCTGGCCGGCGAGCCGCACCGGGGTGCCCTCCATCAGCAGCGAGCCGACCGCGAGGGTCTCGCCCATGCCCCAGTCGATGGTGCCGTCCTCGATCATCGCGGCCCGGCGCTGCAACTGCGGCAGCAGACGCGGGTGCACGGTGATCCGGTCGGGGATGTTCACCTGCGACTCGGCGATCCGCTTGACGACCTCCTGGCTCACCGCGGTGTCCAGGGCGACCGGGAACTCCGCGGTCGGGGCCGGCACCTCGGCGGGTGTCGGGGCGACCGTCACCTCGCGGACCTCGGTGAACACCTTCTCCAGCTGCCCCTGGAAGTCCTGGAGCGCCTGCTCCGCCTCCTCCATGGTGATGTCACCGCGACCGATCAGCGACTCGGTGTAGAGCTTGCGCACCGAGCGCTTCTTGTCGATCAGGTTGTACATCCGGGGCTGGGTGAAGGACGGGTTGTCCGTCTCGTTGTGGCCGCGGCGGCGGTAGCAGACGAGGTCGATCACGACGTCCTTGTTGAACGCCTGGCGGAACTCGAAGGCCAGCCGGGCGACACGCACCACGGCTTCGGGGTCGTCGCCGTTGACGTGGAAGATCGGGGCCTCGATCATCCGCGCCACGTCGGTGGAGTACATCGACGAGCGCGCCGACTCGGGGGCCGCCGTGAACCCGACCTGGTTGTTGATCACGATGTGCACGGTGCCGCCGGTGCGGTAGCCGCGCAGCTGGGACATGTTCAGCGTCTCCGCCACCACGCCCTGGCCCGCGAACGCCGCGTCGCCGTGCAACTGGAGCGGGAGCACCGTGAAGTCGGTGCCGCCCTTGCCGATGATGTCCTGCTTCGCCCGCGCCACGCCCTCGACGACCGGGTCGACGGCCTCCAGGTGCGAGGGGTTGGCGGTGAGCGAGACCTTGATCTGCTCGCCGTCCAGCCCGGTGAAGGTGCCCTCGGCGCCCAGGTGGTACTTCACGTCGCCGGAGCCGTGCATCGACTTCGGGTCGAGGTTGCCCTCGAACTCCCGGAAGATCTGCGCGTACGACTTGCCGACGATGTTGGCCAGCACGTTCAGCCGGCCGCGGTGCGCCATCCCGATGACGACCTCGTCCAGCCGGGACTCGGCGGCGGAGTCGATGACCGCGTCCAGCAGCGGGATCACCGACTCGCTGCCCTCCAGCGAGAAGCGCTTCTGGCCGACGTACTTCGTCTGCAGGAAGGTTTCGAAGGCCTCGGCGGAGTTCAGCCGGCGCAGGATGCGCAGCTGCTCCTCGCGCTCCGGGTTGGAGTGCGGACGCTCCACCCGGTCCTGGATCCAGCGACGCTGCTTGGGGTCCTGGATGTGCATGTACTCGATGCCGGTGGTGCGGCAGTACGAGTCGCGCAGCACGCCGAGGATGTCCCGCAGCTTCAGCATCGACTTGCCGGCGAAGCCGCCGACCGCGAACTCCCGCTCCAGGTCCCACAGGGTGAGGCCGTGCGAGGCGATGTCCAGGTCGGGGTGCTTGCGCTGCTTGTACTCCAGCGGGTCCGTGTCGGCCATGACGTGGCCGCGGACCCGGTAGGAGTGGATCAGGTCGAAGACCCGGGCGGCCTTGGTGACCTCGTCGTCGTGGCTGACGTCGATGTCCTGGTTCCAGCGCACCGGCTCGTAGGGGATGCGCAGGGCTTCGAAGATCTCGTCGTAGAAGCCGTTCGCGCCGAGCAGGAGCTGGTGCATCCGGCGCAGGAACTCGCCGGACGCCGCGCCCTGGATGACCCGGTGGTCGTAGGTGCTGGTCAGCGTCATGACCTTGGCGATGCCGAGCTTGTTCAGGGTGTCCTGCGAGGTGCCCTGGAACTCCGCCGGGTACTCCATCGCGCCGACGCCGACGATCAGGCCCTGGCCGGGCATCAGCCGCGGCACCGAGTGCACGGTGCCGATCCCGCCCGGGTTGGTGAGCGAGGCGGTGACACCGGAGAAGTCGTCCATCGTCAGCTTGCCGTTGCGGGCCCGCCGGACGATGTCCTCGTAGGCCTGCCAGAACTCGAAGAAGCTGAGGGTCTCGGCTTTCTTGATCGCCGCGACGACGAGCTGCCGGTCACCGTTGGACTTCACCAGGTCGATCGCCAGGCCCAGGTTCACGTGGTCCGGCTTGACCAGCGTCGGCTTGCCGTCCTTCTCCGTGAACGAGTGGTTCATCGTCGGCATGGCCTTCAGCGCCTGCACCATGGCGTAGCCGATGAGGTGCGTGAAGGAGACCTTGCCGCCGCGGGCGCGCTTGAGGTGGTTGTTGATGACGATGCGGTTGTCGAACAGCAGCTTCACCGGGACCGCGCGCACCGAGGTGGCGGTGGGCAGCTCCAGCGAGGCGTTCATGTTCTTGGCCACCGCGGCACCCGGGCCGCGCAGCGCCACGTACTCCGGCCCCGCGTCCGTGGCTTCCGCGTCCGTCTGCTTCGCGGGCGCCTCGGCCTGCGCCGGCTTCGGCTTGGCCTTGGCGGGCGCGGTCTGCGGGGCGGGCTCCGGCTTCGGAGCGGCCTTCGCGGCGGGCTTGGGCTGCGGCTTCGCCGGCGCTGCGGCGGGCTTGCCGGCCTCCGGCTGCTCGGCGAGGGACCGCGGAACAGCCTCGGCGCCGGACTCCGCGGGCGCCTCCGGCGCGGCCGTGCCGGTTCGCGGCGCAGCCCGCCCGGGGGAACCCGTCGACTCCGCGGCGGGCATCGGCGGCGCGGCGCTCGTTGTCTCCCCGGGCTTGTAGTCGGCGAAGAAATCCCACCAGGCCCGGTCTACCGAGTTCGGGTCCTGGAGGTACTGCTGGTAGATCTCGTCGACGAGCCACTCATTGGGTCCGAAGCCGGCCGCGGGAGTGCTCCCTTGGCCGTCCTGGTCTGCAGAGACGCTCGAGGTGTTCGGGGACTGTGACGACACGGCGGCAACCGCCCTCTTCCGCTTCACATGGTGGTGGACAGCGGGAATAAAGGCTACGCCCCCCAAGCCGTTCATTGCAGTCCGCACCCGCTTGTCGTCGCGCAAGTCACATCCAAGCGGGTGTTTCAGCACACAGTTTGGCGGGAAACAACCCAGGTTCCGCGCCGTCCGGGTTCGCGGCAGCGCGACTGCGGCGACCGGGTGCCGCAGTCGTTCCCAGTTCATCGGGCTGTCACCCGACGGACCGGTGGCCTGCACCTTCGACCCTACGTCAATCGGTCACTCTTCCCAGCCCCGGAAGAGTGACACGCATGTGGCAGCCTTGAGTCGATTCGGCCATCCCGATCCGCCCGCCGTGCAGTTCCACCGCCCAGCTGGCGATCGCGAGCCCCAGACCGGTTCCGCCGTCCTGGGCGGAGTCCGCCGTCCGGCTGAACCGCTCGAACACCCGCGCCCGGTCACCCTCCGGTATCCCGGGACCCTCGTCCTGCACCTCCAGCACCAACGATTCCGCACCGCCGCCGCCCCGCGCCCGCAGGGTGACCCGGCCGTGCGGAGGGCTGTGCTTCACCGCGTTGTCGATCAGGTTCGCCACCACCTGGTGCAGCCGCTCCACGTCCGCGTGGGCGGTCAGCTCGGGCGGCGACACGTCCAGGTGCAGATGGACGTCCGTACGGCTGTGCCCCGGCCCCTTGCTGATGTTCGCCTCCTTGAGGACGTTGGCCAGATACGGCCACACCTCGAACCGCTGCGCGTGCAGCGGTACCGCGCCGTGGTCCAGGCGCGAGAGGTCCAGCAGGTGCGCGACCAGCCCGCTCAGCCGCTCCGTCTGCCGCAGCGCGGTGCGCATCGTCTCCGGGTCCGGCTCCGACACGCCGTCCACGACGTTCTCCATCACCGCCCTCAGGGCCGCGATGGGCGTCCGCAGCTCGTGCGAGACGTTCGCGACCAGCTCCTTGCGGTGCCGCTCCACCGCCTCCAGGTCCGCCGCCATCCGATTGAAGGTCGACCCCAGCTCGCCCAGCTCGTCCCGGCGGTCGAAACGCACCCGGCGGGTGTAGTCGCCGGCGGCCATCCCGCGCGCCGCGTCCGTCAGCTCGTCCAGCGGCGCCACCAGGCCGTGTGCCACGAACTGGGTCACCAGCAGCGAGGAGATCACCGCGAACACCGCGATCAGCTGCAACTCGATCGCCGAGTGGAACGCCACGAGGATCAGGAAGGTGGTGATGCCCACCGAGGCGATCACCAGCGCCCCCAGGGCCGCCTTCACCGAACGGTACGGGTCGATCGGCCGCAGACCGTCCCAGGCCCGCTTCCGCAGCCGTACCGCGAACCTCCACCACGGCCCCGGCCCGCGGCCCGCCCCGGAGGTCACGCCGCCCTCACCCGCCGTCGGCGGTGGCCGGCGTCTCCAGTGCGTAGCCCACCCCGTGCACGGTGCGGATGCGCTCGGCGCCGATCTTCCGCCGGAGTGCCTTGATGTGGCTGTCCACCGTGCGGGTCCCGGAGGCGTCCGCCCAGTCCCACACCTCCGCCAGCAACTGCTCGCGGGAGAGCACCGCCCGCGGCGAGTTCGCCAGGCACACCAGCAGGTCGAACTCGGTCGGCGTCAGATGCACGTCCTGGCCGGCGACCCGCACCCGCCGCTGCGCGTGGTCCACCTCCAGCTCGCCGAACCGCAGCGAGCCCGCCTCCGGTGAGGCGGCGGCCATCGCGGCCCGCTCCACCCGGCGCAGCAGCACGTGCACCCGGGCCACCACCTCGCGCATGGAGAAGGGCTTCGTCATGTAGTCGTCCGCCCCGACCCCGAGCCCGACCAGCATGTCCGTCTCGTCGTCGCGCGCGGTCAGCATCAGCACCGGCACCGGCCGCCTGGCCTGCACCCGGCGGCAGACCTCCAGCCCGTCGAAGCCGGGCAGCATCACGTCCAGCACCAGCAGCTCCGGATGCCAGCTCTCCGCCGCCTGGACGGCCGCGGGGCCGTCCCCGGCGGTCTGCACCACGAAACCCTCCGCCCGCAGCCGGGCGGCGAGGGCCTCGACGATGGTGGGGTCGTCCTCGACCACCAGGATCCGCCGCTGCGCACCCGGGGTCGCCGATCCCGCGCCGTTGTGGGTCCGCGCCGTGCTCCTGTGCTCCATACGCCCGCCCTGTGCCATCCACGCCATTGACTGGCAGCAGCGTAGAGGGCCGGTGTCCGCAGCGGCTACGTCGGCCGGACCGCGAGATGCACCACGTCGGGCACGCCGCGCGCCACGGGGATCTCCTCGGTGCGCACCGAGGAGAAGCCGGCCGCCTCCAGCGCCGTCTCGAACGCGGCGGAGGGCCGGGCGGACCACACCGCGAACACTCCGCCCGGCGCCAGTCGGCCGGCGCACAGCGCAAGACCGGCGGGGGAGTAGAGCGAGTCGTTGTCCTCGGTGACCGTCCAGTCGGGGCCGTTGTCGATGTCGAGGCACAGGGCGTCGTACTGCCGACCGGGCCGCCGCAGGTGGGCCAGGAGGTCGTCCCCGACGAGCTCGGTACGGGGATCGGACCGCGCCCCGGCGGACAGCGGACCCAGCGGGCCCGACCGGTGCCACTCGACGATCGCGGGCTCCCGCTCCACCACGGTGATCCGGCCCCACCGCGGTTCCGCCGCCGCCTCGGCCAGCGAGAAGCCGACGCCGAGCCCGCCGATGAGCACCGAGGGCCCGCCGTGCGATCCGGTCGCGGCCCCGCGCTCCGCCGGCCGCGCCGTCTTCGGGGGTTCCAGCGCGTCCAGGGCCGCGCGGACCAGCCGGCGCTCCGACCTGCCGTCCGAGGTGTCCATCAGGAAGCAGCCGTTGGCGACGATCTGGAGCAGTTCCCCGTGGCGCCGCAGCACCACTTCGCCGAAGGGGCCGTCCCGGCGGTCGAGGACCTCCGGTGTGTGCGTGTCGAACAAGTCGTGCATGCCCCCATCCTTGCGCAGCCGCGACGGCCGCCCGTTGCCGCACTGACACCGAGCTGCTCCGGGTGGTTCAATGAAGGGGCGTTTCGCATCGTAAGGCCGCGGAACACGGGCGTGGCCCGACCGCGTCGGGCGAACCCCGTCCGAGCAGGGAAGGAGGCGCGCATGCGTACCCGGGCACGGTCGGTCGGACCGGCAGCACCTGCGGCGGCGCGCCCCGCCGTCCCCCGGCAACCCGCATCCCCTGCCGCCCGCCGGCAGGCAACGGAGCACATGCCCCCGCACACCCACCTGCTGCGTCTGCTGCCAACCCCGTTCGGTACCCCGTTCACGTTCTGCTTCGGGCTGCTGCTGGTGGCCACCACCCTGCTCATCCAGTTCGGCGACCCCACCGTGGTGACCCGGCTGCTGGCGGGCTCCAGCGCGGACGCCGCGAACCTCGCGGACGAGCCGCTGTTCGTACTGGTGGCCAGCGCGCTCTTCTACTCGGGTCCGCTGCTCTCCCCGTTCGCGATCGGTTTCGTCCTGGTGCTCACCGCGCTGGAGCGCCGGATCGGCGGCTGGCGCACCGCGGCGGTCTTCACAGCCGGTCACGTGGTCGCCACCCTGGCCACGCAGCTGACGGTGGCGGCAGCGGTGGCGCTGGGCCACCTGCCCGAGTCCTCCCTCAGCCGCTTCGACTACGGCATCAGCTACGGGGTGCTCGCCTGCGCGGCAGCCCTCGCCGGCGTCCTGCGGGTCACCTGGCTGCGCTGGACGCTGCTCGCTGCCCTGGCCACCTTCGTCGTCTCCGACCTGGTCTCCCTCAAGGACCCGGTGACCAACTGGGGGCACTTCCTGGCCCTGCTCATCGGCGTCGCGCTCTGGCCGCTGCTCCGCCGCTACCAGGAACGCGGCTCCGCGGCTCCGCGCAAGGCGTAGACGCCGAATCCTGCCACTCGTCCCGCGGGCCTCTGCGGTCTCCGGCCGGGCCGCCGGACGGCCGGGGCTTCGCTTTTTCCTGTGGCGGCCCCGTCCCCCCTGCCCCGGCCGACGGGTGTCCTCCTGCCCTCGGTCTCGGCGTGACCTGCCCGCCGGGTCTCGCTCACAGCGAACGGGCGGTGCGGCGGGAACATCGGCGGCCGTTCGCGCATTGAACCCGGCATACGTATTGAGTCAGCGCGACTCAACTTGCTTGCCGAGGGAGACGTCATGGCTGTGTTGCAGGAAACGTTCACCCTGCCCGTGCTGCCGCTGGACGACGAGGTGGTACTACCGGGCATGGTGGTCCCGCTCGACCTGTCGGAGTCCGAGGTCCGTGCTGCGGTCGAGGCCGCCAGGTCAGCGGCGCGCCCGGTCCCCGAGAAGAACGTCCGGCCGTCCGGCACCTCCGGGGTGTCGGGGGCCGCCGAGAAGCCGCAGGTGCTGCTGGTGCCGCGCGTGGACGGCAAGTACGCCTCCCTCGGTGTCATCGGCCGGGTGGAGCAGGTCGGGCGGCTCGCCGACGGCGATCCCGGTGCGCTCATCCGCGGCCTGGCCCGGGTCCGCATCGGCGCCGGAACCGGCGGGCCCGGTGCCGCGCTGTGGGTGGAGGGCACCCGGGTCGCCGAGGAGGACCCCGACCCGCTGCCCGGCGCGGTGGCCGAGCTCGTCAGGGAGTACAAGGCGCTGGCCACCGACTGGCTGCGCAAGCGCGGAGCCTGGGAGGTCGTCGACCGGGTCCAGCAGATCGAGGGGGTCGGCGCACTCGCCGACAACGCCGGGTACTCGCCGTTCCTCACCGCCGCCCAGCGGCTCGAACTCCTGGAGACCACCGACCCGGTGGCCCGGCTGCGCCTCGCGGTGCGCCGGCTGGGCGAGCACCTCGCCGAGCAGGACGTCGCCGAGTCCATCGCCAAGGACGTGCAGGAGGGTGTGGACAAGCAGCAGCGCGAGTTCCTGCTCCGCCGGCAGCTGGAGGCGGTGCGCAAGGAGCTGGCCGAGCTCTCCGGGGAGCCGGGGGACGAGGGCGACGACTACCGCGCCCGCGTGGAGGCGGCCGACCTCCCGGCGGAGGTCCGCAGGGCCGCGCTCAAGGAGGTCGACAAGCTGGAGCGGTCCTCCGACCAGAACCCCGAGGGGAGCTGGATCCGGACCTGGTTGGACACCGTCCTGGAACTGCCCTGGAGCGTCCGGACCCAGGACGCGTACGACATCCCGGGCGCCAAGGAGATCCTGGACGCCGACCACGCCGGCCTCGGGGACGTCAAGGAGCGCATCACCGAGTACCTGGCGGTGCGCAAGCGCCGCATCGACCGCGGCCTCGCCGAGGCCGGTGCCGGACGCGGGGCCGGAGACGGGGCCGCGGCGGACGCGGAGGAGGACGGCGACGGACGCCCCGGCACCGCCGGTACGCCCTCCTCGGGACGCCGCGCCGGCGGCGCGGTGCTGGCCCTGGTCGGGCCGCCCGGTGTCGGGAAGACCTCGCTCGGCGAGAGCGTCGCCCGGGCCATGGGGCGCCGGTTCGTCCGGGTCGCTCTCGGCGGTGTCCGGGACGAGGCCGAGATCCGCGGGCACCGGCGCACCTACGTCGGCGCGCTGCCCGGCCGGATCGTCCGGGCGGTCAAGGAGGCCGGGTCGATGAACCCGGTCGTCCTCCTCGACGAGGTGGACAAGGTCGGATCCGACTTCCGCGGCGACCCCGCGGCGGCCCTCCTCGAAGTCCTCGACCCGGCGCAGAACCACACCTTCCGCGACCACTACCTGGAGATCGAGCTCGACCTGAGCGACGTGGTCTTCCTGGCCACCGCCAACGTCCTGGACTCCGTGCCGCAGCCGCTGCTGGACCGCATGGAGGTGGTCCAGCTCGACGGCTACACCGAGGACGAGAAGATCACCATCGCCCGTGACCACCTGCTGCCCCGCCAGCTGGAACACGCCGGGCTCACCGCCGACGAGGTCGCCGTCACCGACGACGCCCTGCGCAAGCTGGCGGCGGAGTACACCCGCGAGGCGGGCGTGCGGTCCCTGGAGCGGACCGTGGCACGGGTGCTGCGGAAGGTCGTCGCCCGTACGGAACTGGGCGACGCACCGGACGGCGGCGGTCTGCCGTACACCATCGGCCCCGACCGCCTGCGGGAGCTGATCGGACGTCCGCACCACACCCCGGAGTCCGCCCAGGACCCGGCGGAGCGGCGCACGGCGGTGCCCGGTGTGGCCACCGGACTGGCCGTGACGGGGGTGGGTGGTGACGTGCTCCACGTTGAGGCGTCCCTCGCCGATCCGGAGACCGGCGGGGCCGGGCTGCACCTGACCGGCCAGCTGGGGGACGTGATGAAGGAGTCGGGCCGGATCGCCCTCTCCTACCTGCGCTCCCGCGGTGCCGAACTGGAACTCCCGGTCGGCGACCTCAAGGACCGCGCCATCCACCTGCACGTGCCGGCCGGGGCGGTGCCCAAGGACGGCCCCAGCGCGGGCGTCACCATGACGACGGCGCTGGCCTCGCTGCTCAGCGGACGTCAGGTGCGTCCCGACGTGGCGATGACGGGCGAGGTCTCGCTCACCGGGCGGGTGCTTCCGGTCGGCGGGGTGAAGCAGAAGCTGCTCGCCGCGCACCGCGCGGGGATCACCACGGTGGTCATCCCCAAGCGCAACGAGCCCGACCTGGACGACGTGCCCGAAGAGGTGCTCGGCGCCCTCGACGTGCACCCGGTCTCCGACGTGCGGACCGTGCTGGAGCTGGCCCTGACCCCGGCGTCCGCGGCCGCCTCCCCGGAGGTGCCGCTGGCCGCGTGAGGGCCGCGCCGTGCCGCCCCGGCGCGGGGCGGCACGGCCCGAACGGCGGACGCCCCACCGGCTCCGGCACCGGCCCCCTTCGCGGGGCGGAGCGCCGGAGCCGGTGGGGCGTGTCCGGGCACCGCTGCGAAATACTGTCGACCGGGCGAGGACGCGGGAGAAGGGCCCCGCGCCACACTCCGTCGAGAGGGGCAGGCACGTGCAGGAGAGCGGGACCGGACCGGACGGCTCCGGGGAAGTGGAGCAGGGTGCGGCCGACGGCGCGGACCCCGCCGGGCCGGACCTCTCGGCCGCCGGCCCCGAGGTCCTGGCGCTGGAGCGCGAGGTGGCTGTCTTCCTGCGCCGGGCCCGGGCCTTCTCGGGGGAGCTTGCGCGCGCGGTGCACCCGGACCTCGAACCCGCCGCCTACGGCCTGATGCTCCGCCTGGAGGACGGTGGACCGCAGCGGGCCACCGTCCTCGCGGCGTACTTCGGGGTCGGCAAGGCCACGGTGAGCCGCCAGCTGCGCACCCTGGAGTCGCTCGGGCTCCTCACCCGGTGCCCGGACCCGGACGACGGCCGGGCGTGGCTGGTGGAGCTCACCGAGGAGGGGCACGCGCGCTTCGCCCGGGTCCGCCGGGCCCGCCGCGCCCGGTACGTACGGAACCTTGCCGACTGGGACCGTGAGGAGGTCGCCGAACTCGCCCGCTTGCTCCACCGACTGAACAACCCCGCGGGCGGCTGACCCGGAACGTCGTCGTGGCCGGGTTTCTTGGTGTGGCCGGGCCGTCCCGGCCGGAGCCGCTCGCGCGGCTGGACACCGTCGGGGCCGGACCTCGCGGTGCGGCCCGGGGCGTGGGCCGTGGTCCGGGGCCGGGTCAGAGCTCCACCAGCACCACCGATGCGTCGTCGTGCTGCTTGCCGCGCGGGAACGCGGTCCCCGACGGATCGGCGTCCTCCGCGCCGCGTACGCGCGCGACGAGCGCATCGGCGCCTTCCCTGCGCAGCAGTGCACTCAGCTCCGCCCAGCCGCCCAGCCGGAAGATCTCCGTCCAGCGGGTGGCGCCGTCGGTCAGTGCGGCGAGGCCGCGGACCTCCTCCCGGGGGGTGCGCCCGGTGACCGCCAGCGCGGCCACCGCCGGATCGGCGGCCGCGGTGTGGAAGCCGCCCTCGGTGTTGCGCAGCGCCTCGATGCGCGGACGGCGTTCGCCGGGCGGGCAGCCGTCCAGGGAGGCGCGTGCCAGGTCCAGCCGGGTGTCCCGCACCGCAGTCACCGAGCCGGTGGGGGACTCCAGGAGCAACACCGAATCGGAGAGCACCAGGTGCTCGACCGACTCCTCGTCCCACCGGGCGAGCACCACGGTTGCCTGCGGCGTTCGAGGGTGAGAAAGATCACAGATTGAGGAGTGAGTCGCAGAGGTAAGGGAGAGGGACTCCGCCAGGCACTGACACAGCGTCAGTTCCCTGTGTGCGCCGCAGTGTTCGAGTAGCGTGCCGCCCAGCCGTGCCACGAACCAGGGGAGCCCGTGCTCGCACCCGTCCGGTCCCGCTGGCGGTGTCACCCCGTCGAGGACGACGAGCGCTCCGCCGGCCCCGGAGGCCGGTACGGCCGCCGAGGCGAAGTCCTCATTGGCTTTCCGGGGGTCGCCCGGAACCGAAACGAGCTCGATGCGCATGCCGCCGAGTCTGCCCGAGGACCCGTGCGAACGCCGTCCCGGTGCGCCGACCGCGGACCGGTGGAAGCGGAACACCGACCGGGCCCGCCGGCCGCGGCACGGACCGCGGGACGTGGACCGGCGGCCGTCGGTCGCATGCGCAGGTGGGCGCGGAGCGGCGGGCGGCGGGGCGGTCCGGGGGGTCGAGCGGCCCCGCTCCGGACGGACGCGAGCGGCGCCGAGCGGGATGGGCGGGAGGTGTCGGAGAGACGTGGAAACGGCCGACGGAACGAAAGCGCACGGAGTGGGCCGGGTTCTGCCGGAATACGCCTGTCCGTGATCGTTGCGGGTCGGCATCATTCCACGCGGTGGCCGTCGTTTCCAACCCCCCGGCTCTGCGGCCGGGCGGGGCGCCGTGCTCCCGGAGTTGTTCCCGGACTACCGAGTGTTGTTCACTCCTTCGAGTGGCCCGGCGGAGGATCACCGTCCGTCCCCACACGGCACTGAGAGGGTCGGTGGCCGTCATGGGAACGGGTCGGGGCAGGTCTTCTGTCGGGCAGGTTGGAGGCGCCGTCCGGGCAATCTTCCGGGCGCCGGAGCGAGATTGCGAGTGCGGGTGGGCAAGAAGCGACTTCGGGGCGCCGGTGGGCAAGAGCCGGAAGCCACCGCTGGTTCCCCGCGACGCCGGGCGAGAGTACGCAACCGACTCCTGGTCTCCGTCGTCCTGTGCGCGGCGGCGGTGCTCGCCGCAGGCGCCCCCGGCGTGCTGGCGGTCTCCCGGGACCTCTCCGCATCGCAGGACCTCGCCGACGGCGCCGGCACGAGCCGCGAAGCGGTGTCGCTCGCGCACGCGGTGGCCGAGGAGCGCGACCTGATGGTCCGCCACCTCGCCGGGACGAACGGCTCGGCCGCCGCCCCCGTCGCACAACCCGCCGACCCCGTCGCACAACCCACCGCCCCGGCGGGACAGTCGACCGATCCGAACGACCCGGCCGCCGACCTCACCGACCCGGAGGGCGGCGGGTCCGCGGCGGACACGGAGGGCTCCACCGGTCCCGAGGACGAGGCCGTGATGTCCCGGGTCGACCGCAAGGCGTCCGAACTCCGCGACCGACTGCCCACCGACGTGCGCCGACTGCTGGACAACGTGCCTGTCACCCGGCAGGAGGCGCTGACCGGCGACAGCACCGCGTTGGGGGCCTACACCGCGTACACCGCCGTCGTCCATGCACTCGGCGGCGTCGCCGAGGCGAACGCCCGTGCGCTGCCCTCCCGGTCCGCCGAGCTCACCACCGGTACCGCCGACCCCGAGACCGCCGCCGCGCTGCCCTTCCTCGGTCGCGCCGCCGGATTCGCCGCCGCCGAGCGCGGACTGCTGCTCGCCGCCCTGGCCGCCGGCGGGCCGCAGACCGAACTGACCTCCACCGCCCAGCAGGTGCGCGCCCGGGAGCAGGCCGCCCTCGCCGACTTCGAGCAACTCGCCGGTGACACAGCGCGCGAGTCGTACGACACGACCGTCACCGGCGGCGAGGTCGACACCGCGGAGCAGTACCTCGACCTGCTCGCCGCCCGGCCCGAGCTGAGCCCGGAAGCACAGTCGGTGAACCAGGAGCGGGTCGATTCCGCCCTCTCCGCACGGATCGACCGGATGCGCGGGGTGCAGTCCTCGCTGGCCGAAGCCGAACTCGCGCGCATGGAGCAACTGCGCAACGAGGCCGTCACCGAGCTCCAGTTGGCCCTCGCCCTGCTCGGCGCCGCGCTCCTCCTCTCCCTGGGAGCGAGTGTGCACGCGGCCCGGTCGATGGCCCGGCCGCTGGCCGCGCTGCGCCTGGGCGCGCAGCGGGTGGCCGCCGACCCGGTGAACCAGGAGCCGGTGCGGTTCACCGGCCGCAACGACGAGTACGCCGACGTCATCCGGGCCGTGAACGCCCTCCGCGAGACCTCCCTGCGTCTCGACCAGCGGGCCGGGGAGGCGGAGACCGACAGCGTGCAACTGGCCTCGGCGAAGAAGACCCTGAGCGGCGAGCGGGAACGCCTCCGCGAGGAGCAGCAGTCCCTCAGTGCCGAACTGAAGTCGCTGAACGGTGCCGTGCACGGGACCTGCGTGCAACTCGCGCTCCGCAACCTCGGACTCGTAGAGCGGCAGCTCGCCCTCATCGAGTCGCTGGAGCAGAAGGAGCCCGAACCCGAGCAGTTGGCCACCCTGTTCCGGCTCGACCACATGGCCACCCGGATGCGGCGGCACGGCGAGAACCTGCTTCTGATGGCCGGGGCGGAGCACGCCGCGACCGGCCACCATCAGGGCCGGGTGCCGCTGCTGGACGTTCTGCGCGCGGCGGTCAGCGAGATCGAGCGGTACGAGCGGGTGGAGTTGGCCTCCCTGCCGCCGCACGCCCAGGTCGCCGGGTTCGCTGCCGATGACGTCAGCCATCTCGTCGCCGAGCTCCTCGACAACGCGACGGCATTCTCACCGCCCGACTCCGAAGTGCGGGTGTCCGGCTGGATGCTGGAGAACGGTGAAGTGATGCTCTCCGTGCAGGACGAGGGCATCGGCATGACGCAGGAGCGCCTCGCCGAGCTCAACCAGCGGCTGGACGACCCGGCGGCCCAGGAGCCGCCCGCCGCCGAGAGCGAGGGCGGGCTCGGCATGGGCCTGTACGTGGTCGCCCGGCTCGCTGTCCGCCACGGTATGCGCGTCCAGTTGCGCGAGCAGAAGCACGGTGGTGTCGCGGCCGTGGTCGTCCTGCCGCGGACACTGCTCCCGGACCGCCCCGCGCCCACTCCGGCAGCCGGTACCTCCGGCGGCACCGTCTCCGCGCTCCCGGGCTCGATGGCGGAGGTGAACTCCCCCAGCCTGCCCGCCCGCCGGGGCAACGACGACGCAGCTGCCCCTGGCCCCGTCGACGTCGTCGACCCGGCCGTGGCCCAGGCCGCCGGTGCGTCCGAGGCCGCCGGCGGCCCGGGTGCCGCCGAGGATGTCCCGGCTGCTTCCGGCTCCGCCGGACCGGCCCACGCACCGGTGGCGGAACCCGAGGAGGCGAAGGCGAAGGCGAAGGCGGAGACCGTCCTCGCCTCGGGTCGCGGGAGCGCCGGGACCGCCACGCCCGAGGTGTCGGCACTGGCGGACTCCGGTCCCGGCGGCACCGCAGGGGAGGACGACGCGGCAGCGGCCGCCGACGAGGCCGCCGGTGCCGGGACGTCACCCGGCGTCCCGGCACCGCGGGTCACCGGCAAGGGGCTGCCGAAGCGCACTCCGCACCTCACCGAGCCGGCCGAGGTGTCGCCACCGGCCGGCCCCGACCGGCCCCGCAGCGCGCACGCGGAGGAACTGCGCCGCCGTCTCGGCGGGTTCCAGCAGGGTTCCCGCAAGGGGCACCTGGAGGTCGAGGCCGCGATATCCGGCCCGGCGTCGACCGACGCTCCGGCGGGCGTGCCCGAGACGTTCCCGGAGGCCCGGTCCGCGGAGGAGCCCGAGCAGGGCACCGCCGAGGTGCTCCCGGCCCACGGCAGCGTTCCGGACGGTGAGCAGCAGCCCGCGCGCAGCGATCACGTGGCCCCGCCGTCCCGCGGGGACGCCCCGCCCCGTGAGGAGGACACCCCGCCCCGGGACGACGACCCGGACCGCGATGCCGCGACGACCCGGAGCGTGCCTTCGCACCCCGGCTCCGGGACGCAGCAGGCCGCGCAAAGGGCAAGGGCGGAACCGGTCGCGCGGGCGGGCGCCCCGACCGACGACGCCCTGGCGGGCAACTCCGCGGCGGACGCGGGACGGCAGCGGCAACCGGGGGCGGAAGACAACGGCGGTACCGCCGAGGAGGCACGTCAGTGAACGCGTCCACCACCGACCACACCATCAGCAGCGAGGCCCGGAACCTCCAGTGGCTGCTCGCCAACCTGGTCGAGGAGGTGCCCGGTGTGCGCTCCGTCGCCGTGGTCTCCTCGGACGGCCTGCTGCTGCTCTCCTCCGACCCGGCGCTCACCGCGGAGCAGGACGCCGACGCACCGCAGGGAGAACCCGCCGCCCGGCCCAGAGGCGGACCGAAGGGGTCGAGCGCCGACCTCGCGACGATCGTCTCCGGCATCGGCTCGCTGACCGCGGGTGCCGCCAAGGTCATGGACGGCGGCAGGATCAAGCAGACCGTCGTCGCCATGGAGCACGGCTCGGCCTTCGTCATGGCCATCAGCGACGGCTCGCTGCTCGGCGTGTACGCCGCGCCGGACAGCGACATGAGCGTCGTCGGCTACCACATGGCCCTGTTCGTCGGCCGCGCCGGACACGTGCTCACCCCCGAACTCCGCACCGAACTGCGCAAGTCGATGGAGCCGGCCCAGTGACCTCCCCTCCGCCGCTGCCCTTCCGCTCCGCGGGCGACCGCAAACCCGCGCGGGTCCGCCCGTACTCGCTCACCGGGGGCCGGACCCACTTCGGACACGTGCTGCTCGTGGAAACCTTCGTGGCAGCCGTGGAACCGCAGGCTCTCGCAGGCCCGGACGACCGCCGCGAGTTGCCGGGCAACGGCACCGGTCTGCGGGACCGGGTGATGCCGGAGATGCGGGCCATCGTCGACGTGTGCCGGCGGATGCGCTCGGTCGCCGAGGTCGCCGCCCTGCTGCGGATGCCGCTCGGGGTGGTCCGGGTGCTGCTGAGCGATCTGGCGGACCAGGGCAGGATCCGCGTCTACGGAACCGGCCGCGAGACGGCCGCACGACCCGACCACGCGCTGTTGGAAAGGGTGCTGGGTGGACTTCGCAGGCTCTGACACCGAAACGCTCCAGGAATGGCAGAAGGACACCGGTCGAGCGCCGATCGCGACGAAGATCGTGGTGGCCGGCGGCTTCGGTGTCGGCAAGACGACCTTTGTGGGCGCGGTCTCGGAGATCGAGCCGCTCACCACCGAGGCGCTGATGACGCGGGCGAGCGAGGAGACCGACGACCTCAGCGCCACCCCGGACAAGACCACCACCACCGTCGCCATGGACTTCGGGCGGATCACTCTCGACGCCGACCTCGTGCTGTACCTCTTCGGCACGCCCGGGCAGCGGCGCTTCTGGTTCATGTGGGACGACCTGGTGCGCGGCGCCATCGGCGCGATCGTGATGGCCGACACCGGACGGCTGGAGGACTGCTTCCCGGCGCTCGACTACTTCGAGAGCTGCGGACTGCCCTACGTCGTGGCGGTCAACCACTTCGAGGGCACCACCCCCTACGACGCCGAGGACGTCCGGGACGCGCTGTCCGTCCCCGAGCGGGTCCCCGTGGTGGTCATCGACGCGCGGCGACGGGCCACCGTGGTGGACGCGCTGATGTCGCTGGTCCGGCACGCCGTCGACCTCACCCCGGCCTGAACCGCCCGCCCCTGCCCGCAACCCGCCCGATCAATCCCTGAGGAGATCCGCCGTGCGGAAGATACTCGTCGTCGGGGCCGGCCAGTCCGGCCTGCAACTCGCCCTCGGACTCCAGTCCCGCGGGTACGAGGTCACTGTGATGTCCAACCGGACCGCCGACGAGATCCGCGGCGGCCGGGTGATGTCCACCCAGTGCATGTTCGACCGGGCGCTGCAGCACGAGCGGGACCTCGAGCTCAACTTCTGGGAGAACCAGGCACCGCGCTGCGAGGGCCTCGGCGTCTCGGTGGCGGGCCCGGACGGCGGACGGGCCGTCGACTGGCTCGGCACGCTCGACGGCTATGCCCAGTCGGTCGACCAGCGGGTCAAGATGGCCGGGTGGATGGAGACCTTCGCCCAGCGCGGCGGCCAACTGGTCATACACGGCGCGGCGGTCTCCGACCTGGACTTCTTCGCCCGCACCTACGACCTCGTCCTGGTCTCGGCGGGCAAGGGCGAACTCGTCTCCATGTTCGAGCGGGACGCCTCCCGCTCGCCCTACGACACCCCGCAGCGCGCCCTCGCCGTCTCCTACGTGCACGGCCTCGCGCCGCGTCCCGAGCACCCGGAGACCGACGCCGTTCGCTGCAACCTCGTCCCCGGTGTCGGCGAACTGTTCGTCATCCCCGGCCTGACCACGACCGGACGCTGCGACATCCTCTTCTGGGAGGGCGTGCCCGGGGGGCCGGTGGACGCCTTCCGGGGCATCAAGGACCCCGCGGAGCACCTGGCGAAGACGCTGGAGCTGATGGAGCGGTTCACGCCCTGGGAGTACGCCCGCGCGACCAACGTCGAACTCACCGACGACAACGCGACTCTCGCGGGCCGCTACGCCCCCACCGTCCGCAAGCCGGTCGGCCGGCTGCCCGGTGGCGCTGCGGTGCTGGGGGTGGCCGACGTCGTCGTCGCGAACGACCCGATCACCGGGCAGGGTTCCAACTCCGCGTCCAAGTGCGCAGCGGCCTACCTCGACGCGATCGTCGAGCGCGGCGGCCTGCCCTTCGACGAGGAGTGGATGCAGGGTGCCTTCGACCGCTACTGGGACACCGTCCAGCACACCACGAAGTGGACCAACGCCATGCTGGCCCCGCCGCCCGCGCACGTGCTCGACCTGATCGGTGCGGGCGGGGAGCTCCAGCCCGTCGCGGACCGGTTCGCCAACGGCTTCGACGACCCGTCCGACTTCGCGCACTGGTTCTACGAACCGGAGATGGCCGCCGCCTACCTGGCGCAGCTCACCGGCTGACCCCTCGGGCGCGCCCGAGGGCCGCGTTCCCCGCGCCCCCGGACTCCGCTCGCCGGCCAGGACGCCCCGGTCCGGGCGCGCCCCTCCCGGGGCGCCCGGACCGGGGCGTTGGTGCGCGGTACGGCCCCGACGAGGGCACCGTGACCGCAAGGCCTTCCCGCCATCCCAGCTCCGAGTCCGTCCATGCAGGCAAGCGGGTGGGACGCCCCAGGTCTTCCCGGGACGTCCCGCAGACCTCGCCCTTCCGCCGGCGCGGGCACAGGATCGATGTCGCAAGGCCGGACCAGGCCGTCGGCAGGACCACGATTCGGTCGGGCCCGACCGAATCGGTCCAGGAAACGGGAGAGACGATGAACCTCAGGAAGAAGCTCACCGGTGCCGCCGGCGTCCTCGCGGTGTCCGCGGGGCTGCTCGGCGCGGATCTGGTCACCGCGCCCCAGGCGCACGCCGCCGCGACCTGCACCACCGCGGTGTCGGTGAACATGGGCAGCCACTACTACGGGCAGCAGCCGTCGACCAACAGCTGGTCGACGAACTGCGTCCTCGCGCAGGGCAATCAGGGCTTCGCGGTGGAGGCCCTCCAGCGGTCGCTGAAGCAGTGCGTGAACGGCTGGACGCGGAACAACGTGGCGGTGGACGGCATCTACGGGCCGAAGACCGCGCAGGCCGTGCGGTACGCCCAGGCCACGTACGGGTCCGCGGTGGACGGCGTCTACGGCCCCGACACCCGGGACGCCATGCGCTGGTGGTCGCAGAACTACGGCAGCGCCGGCGGCTACGCCTGCCGCGGCTGAACGGCACACCCGTCCGCACCGCCCCTGGCGCGGCCGCACGGTCCCGGCCCCGGTATGTCACATGTACGGCGCGACGAACGGTGCCGCCGGCTGCACCTACGGCGGTTCGGCCTGAACCGTTCCGCCCCCTTCGCCCCCTTCGCCGGGCCCCCCGGGGAAGGGGGCGAAGGGGGCCGCGCGGGGGCACGCCGCCTGCCCGGCGCTCAGGCCGGGTCGGCGGCCGTCCGCTCCGACGGGTCGGGACGGACGGCTCCCAGCACCGGGTTGGCCGCGATCGGCGACACCTTCACCCGTGTTCCCGGCCGCGGGGCGTGCACCACCCGGCCGTCACCGAGGTAGACCGCCACATGGGTGGCCTCCTCGAAGTAGACCACCAGGTCGCCCGGCCGCAGCTCGTCCATCGGCACCCGGGGGAGCTGCCGCCACTGCTCCTGGCTGGTCCGCGGCAGCGCGCGCCCCGCCCGTCGCCAGGCCTGCTGCGTCAGCCCCGAGCAGTCGAAGGAGTCGGGCCCCTCCGCGCCCCAGCGGTAGGGCTTGCCCACCTGGTCCAGCGCGTACCGCAGCGCCCGGTCCCCGGGCTCGGACGCCGTCAGGGTGCCGTTCAGCGTCTCCGTCGCGAGGAACCTGCGCTGGGACGCCTCCGTCTCCCGCTCCTCCATCCGCCGCAGCCGGAGGAGCTCCTCCTCGTCCAGGGAGGCCAGCAGCCCGGCCACCTCGTCCATCCGTGCCCGGACGGTGTCCTGCTGCTCCTTCCGCTCCTCGGTGAGCTCGCGCTGCCGGTCCACGGCACGCTGCGCCCGGGCCGTCGTCCGGTCCAACCGCCGTTCGCCGCCCGCGAGCCGGCGCACGGTCAGTGCCTGACCGCCCGCCGTCCGCTCGAGCAGCCGCTGCTGCGCCAGCGCCCGCTGCGGATCACGGTGCAGCAGCAGCCGCAGGAACGGCGTGAGCGAGGCGCTGCTGCCGTCCCGGTACTGCCGACGGGCCAGCCGGCCGGCGTCCACCCGTTCCGCGTCCAGCCGGGTCCGGGCGCCGGCCAGCCGCGCGTCGAGCGCGGCCACCGTCGCCCGCTGCCGGGCGAGTTTCTCGTCGGCGGCGTTGAACGCCTGCGTCGCCGCGCCCGCGTCCCGGTAGAGCCCGCGCAGTTCGGTGAGCAGCTCGCCCACCGGCCGCTGCCGCGGCGGCAGCGGCGCCCCCGCGGCCGACGGAGCCGCCAGCGCCAGGACCACCGCCGTCGCCGCCCCGGCGCACCAACGCCCCCGCCCCCCGGTGCGGTTGCTCCCGGCCCCGCGGCTGCGGTGCGGTGTCCGTCGCGGCGCCTCGTACGGCGCACCCTGCCGTGCGGCACCACCGAGTGGCGCCGAGGGGCCCGGGCGCAGCGCTCCGGGTTCCGGTTCACCGTACTGCCCGCTCGATCGAGCTGACACACCATCACCTCCTGTCGGTCCAGGTGATCGTGACAGCGTGCGGTCGTATGGTACGAGTGGTGTTGGGCGGAATCGCCCAACAAGCTCACTCGCAGGTGGCCGATCTCCCACCGTTCGGCGTGGGGGCTCGCCTCCCACCCGCCCGTGTGTGGGGGCCGGGCCCCGCGCAGGTGCCGGAGCGTGCGCCGCCCGTCGCCGTTCCGCCCGTCGCCGTTCCGCCCGGCCACGGGGCAGCCCGGCCGCAAGGCGTTGGGGTCGGCTGGACTGTGGGGTCGTGAGGCGGCGAGGTTGCGACCGGGCGGGCCTCGGGGCCGTCGCCGGGCCTGATCGGGGCAGACGGAGTGGAGGCCTGCCCCCCGACGCGCTCTCCAGGGCCCGGGGGGCAGGTGCTGCGGGGGCTGCCCGTACAGCCCCGGAGCTCCGCAGTGCATGCGGGCCCCGTACCGGAAGACCGTCCACCGGGGCGAGCGGGCAGCGGCTGACGTGCCGTACGCACCGCTGCCGGACCGCGGGTCTCCGGTCCGTGCGACGCCGCGTGTCGGGCGCGGGTCTCTCCCCGGGCGTGGGGGCGGGTCGCCGGCAGGGAGGACCGGACGACCGCCAGGGCGCAGGAGATCACCCTCAGGGGAAAGTAGAGAGGACTAGACCAGTGCTGTCAATAGTCCGGACCAGTCCCGACGGGTGCGTGACGGCGCGAGGGCCCGGGCCCTGACCGGGGCGGCCCTGTTCCTCCTCAGCGCGGCTGCGGGGGAGTGGGCCGGCTCCAGGGCCACTTGACGCCGCGCCGTGGAGCGCCGTCCGGGTCGTACACGTACTTCCACCCGCGCGGCAGCCCGAGCCGGTTCATCCCGGCGGGCTCCAGTACGTACACGTACACCAGCGGCGCGCCGCCGTCCGCGTCCGGTACGGGGATCTCGTAGCGCTTCGGGGGGCGGCCGGTCGGGCCCAGCAGCACCGGCAGCGACCGGCCGTCCATCGGGCCGCCCACGAACGGCGTCTCTTCGCTTCTCACCCGTCCAGTGTCGCGCAGGCTCCCACCCCGGGGCCGCGCGCGGGGTCGTCGGAGCCCCTGGGCTCCGCACCCGGCGGACACCGTGGCGCCGGTGGGCATCGCGTCACAGGAGGTGGCCGGCCCCGCTCACCACCGGTGCCACCCCGCGGGCCAGCCGCCCCGCCGGGCCGTCCGCCTCCTCCAGCTCCAGCGCGCCGCGCAGCGCCGCGGCGGCGTCCGGGTCCCGGGCTGCGGTGGCGGTCAGCATCGCGATGAAGTGGTCCAGCATCCCGTCCCGCAACTCGTCCAACGCGGGCTGCTTGCCCTCGTCCAGCCAGATCAGCGAACCGGCCTCCACGGCCGAGATCCAGGTACGGATGGTCATGCGCAGCCGCAGCCCCGGTTCCGCCACCCCGAGGTGCGACAGGATCCGGTCGGCGGCGGCGCTGCGGACCCCGTCCACGATCGCCGTGGTGCGCGAGGTGCCCACCACGCGACCGCCGCGCAGCAGCGCGGTGAACCCGGCGTCGTGCTCGTCGACGAAAGCCAGGTAGCGGTCGAGGGCGTGCGACAGCCGGACAGTCAGCGGACCGGAGCGCGGTTCGGCGAAGCAGCGCTCCAACTCGTCCGCCGCCGCCCGCAGTGCCGTCTCGTAGAGCTGCTGCTTTCCCCCCGGGAAGTAGCGGTAGACCAGCGGCCGTGACACCCCGGCGGCCGTCGCCACGTCGTCCAGCGACACGTCCTCGGGCGCCCGCCGGGCGAACAGCCCGAGGGCGCTGGCGATCAGTTGGCTGCGGCGTGCTTCCACGCTCAGTCGTCGGTACGCCGGGGCAGTCATGTGTGGCAGCGTAGCCGCCGACCCGCCCCGTGCCCCAAGCCGCCGGTGGCCGGGCTGGCGGGGCGGGGGCCACCGGGCCACCGGGCCGCCGGGGGTGTCGCGGGGTGGAGCGTGTCAGGCCAGCAGGCCCGAACTGCGCCACAACCGGCGCCCGACGCCCTCGAGCACACCGATCTCGTCGAAGAAGTCGGTGAGCCGCCTGGCGCCGCTCTGCATCACCTCGCGCCGGTGACCGCTCGCCTTGACCTGCGCCACCGCCTCCCGGCGATCCAGCCCGACGTTGGTGTACACGTCCGGGTTCACGAACGAGACCGAGAAGACCCGGGCGGCCTCACCCGAGCTGATCCTCGTCAGTTGTCGCTCCCAGCGCGGCGCCGTCTTCATCTGACGGCGCAACTCCTCCCGGGCGTAGCGCACATGACGCGCCTCCTCGATGACGTGGATGCGCGTCACGCCGCGCACCAGCGGCTGGACGCGCTCGTCGGGGAAGGTGAGCCGCTGCATCCAGTCCAGGATCTCCTCGCCGAGGAGAGTGGCGGCGAACGACCCCGGGGTGGTCGAGACGGTCTTGAGGACCCGTGCCAGGTTGTGGTGGAACCGCGTGACCGGGTATGCGGGGGTGCCGCCGGTACTGATCATCCGCGCGAACATCATCGAGTGCCGGCACTCGTCGGCGATCTCGGTGAGCGCGTACCGGACGTGCGAGCTGGTCAGCGACTTGTCGTAGATGTGCCGGACCAGCAGCTGCATCAGGATGATCTCGAACCAGATGCCCAGCGAGGCGAGCGAGGCTGCCTCGTGCCGGGCCAGGTCCATCCGCTGCTCCTCCGACATGCGCTTCCACATCGGCGTGTCGTAGAGCGAGACCAGCTCCGGCGGCCAGAACCACTTGCCCTCCTCGAAGGGCGCGTCCCAGTCCAGCTCGGTGTCGGGGTCGAAGGAATGCTTGCGCGACGAGGCGAGCAGCCGCTCGGCCACCTGCTCGCGGTCCTTGAGGAGTCCGAGCGCATCCCGGAGGGCCGCTTCCTCGGTGGCGGACGAGTCTGCGGAGGGGGTGCCGGTCGCGGGGGTCGTCGTCATGGCTGAGGTACCTCGCTGCTGGGGGTTACCGGTGGTCACAGGGAGCACCCCACTTATGGGACTCTGTGTCAGCAAGGTAGTCAATCCCCTGTGGGGGAGAACTTGACCCACCGGTAACGTCGCATCGCCCCGCGCCCCTTGTCGCCCCCGTGCCCGCCCGGGGGTGTTCCGGGCCGGACGTGTGGGCCCTCCCTGTCCGCAGCGGGCCGCCCGGGGGCCTCACCCGGCGTCGGCTCCGGGCGCCTGCTCGCAGTGCGTCCACGCGGCGCTTCGGGCCTGTCCCGCTCCATGATCCAAGCGCTCGGCGTGGCGACGTCTGCGCTGCTCACGGAGGTCCGCGGGTACTTTCACCGCCCCGGTTGCCCCGGGGCGGGAAACCCGTTCCGAGACACCCCTGGAGAGCTGGTAGTGTTCTACTCGTCGCCACCGAGAGTGGCGGACGCGCCCCCGTAGCTCAGGGGATAGAGCAACGGCCTCCGGAGCCGTGTGCGCAGGTTCGAATCCTGCCGGGGGCACCCTGTATGAGGTGCCCAAAGACCCCGTCACCAGCGGAAACGCTGTGGTCGGGGTCTTCGCGTATGTGCAGGCGGGTGCCGCTCTAAGCGGGCGTTTGCCAGTGATCACGTTGTAATAGCGTGTTGATCTTGGAGGGCTCCGCAGCAGGTCACCAGGCGTTTTCACCGGGCCTCAGCGATGCCCCGGAGCATGCGCGGACGGACGGAGGCCCAGCGAGATACGGGGCCTCCGTCCGTCCGTGTGGCTCTCTTCAGCTAGCGGTGTCGCCCTCCCCGAGCCCCAGCATGATGCGGTCGTTCATCTCCTGCTCCTGGCCGTCTATGCACTTGGCGTAGATCTTCAGGAGGACGTCCACCGAGTGGCCCGCGCGAGCGGCGACCTCCGGGGCCGGCACTCCCGAGTTGAGCCATTGGGAGACGCCGGCATGACGGAGGTCGTACGGTCGGAGGGCGAGGACCGACGACACCTGAGCCGGGGTGAGCGCGAGTTCCCGAGCCTGCTTCCACGCCCGCGAGTACGACGAGGCCGCGATCACGTTGCCCCGTTCGCTGGAGAACAGCCGCCCGTCCGTCGCCGTACCGAACTCGACCAGGTGGTCTCGGAGCAGCTTCACGAGCGGAGGCGGGACGGGAACGATGCGGACCTCCCCCTGAGCCCGCTGCTTCAGCCCGCGCCGGTCGTGCGCCTCACCGGAGTCGGTCCACGCCTTCCCGGCCGTGGGACGGGTCTCCGCCAAGTCGATGCGGCCCCAGCCCGCGGCCGGAAGGGTGCAGTCGGAGCGGCGAAGGCCGAGTGCCTCACCCGGCCGCATGGCCGCGTAGTACAGGCACCCGAAGAAGGCCCGCAGCCGTCGACCGCTTGCCCGCTCATAGCCGCCCACGTAGGTGAGCGCGGTCAGCAGCTCCCGAGCCTGCCGCGGGTTGACCACCACCCGGCGGTCGACCTCCTGCACCGCCCGTTTGCCCCGCTTGCGCCGGACCCGGCTGAGTGGGTTGGACGTGAGGTGCTCCAACTCCACGGCGAAGTCGAGAGCGTTGAAGACAACCGCCCGTCGACGCCGGTAGGTCTGAGTGGCGGCTGGCTTGCCGTCCAGCTTCCTCCCCAGCCCGTCGATCAGCTCATGCACACGAGCGATCTCCTGTAGCTCGCCCACCGGAAGGGAGGCTTTCTCGATCCACTGCACGGCAGAGCCGATGTCCGCTGGCCGCTCCTGCTCCCTGCGCGGGACGGGCAGGATGTGGGAGCGCAGGGCCCGACGCAGTACCTGCGGGTCGGGTCGCCCCCGTCCGGGCTTGACGAGGACAGGCACGACCGTCGCCAGGGCATCCGTCATGCTGTCCCGCTGCTTGGCTGACGCCTCCGGCCAGCGGGCATCGACGTACTTGACGGCCAGGTCGAGAAAGGACAGCGCCGCCTTCCCACCGCGCAGGGAGTCAGGCAGACCCGTCACGGTGTCGAACGATTCGCCCTTGTCGAGCGCCCGCATGAGCTTGGCGCGGAACCGGTCGGCCAGCGCTTTGGTCTTGTGCGACTCGCTGAAGGGCTGACCGTCGACCACCCAGCGCACAAGGTACGTCGGCTTCTTGGTAGTTCTGTTGACCGACAGCTTCCAGACGGAGACCTTGTAGGACTTCATGAGGCCGGCTCCTCCGCCCGGTCCTCCAACCAGTCGTTGAGCACGTCACGCCTGACCCGCAGCTCACCGTTCGGCAACCGGATGCAGGCCGGTGCGAGGCGCAGTTCTCGCCAGCGGTAGAAGGTGCGCCGGGAGACGCCGCCGAGCTCGTCGAGCACTTGGCGCACGGTGAGCAGTTCGGTACGACTACGCGCCACGGTGCTCACCACCTTCCCGTACGGATGCGGCGATCAGTGCTTCGGCAGGGGTGTATCCACGCCCGGCGTAGCGCCACTGGCCGACCGCGAAGGTGGGTCGACCGTCGAGGCCGAGGGAGTCGCGCAGCTGGGCGGCCTGGTGCTCCGTGCGGGCGTTGCGCAGAGCGGTGAGTGTGGTCGAGCACCGCCGTGACTTGGTGGAGAAGTGGCCGCGGTAGCCGAGCATGTGGGCCCAGCGCCGCAGTCGCAGATGCCCGAAGGGCGGGAGCCCGCCGAGCCACCAACATGTGGCGAGCATGCGAAGCGTATGCCTCCGGACGGGAAGCAGAGCGAGGTCCGAACCGTGCCGAAGCCGTACGGAGGACGCGCCGGCTGCCTCTGCTCCCTTGGTCGCGTACTTGGCGATGTACGCCGCTACGGCTTGCGAGGTGACCAGGTCAACGTCGTCCGCTCCTGCGATCGGTCGCACATCCACCTGCCGCCCGAAGCACAGCACCCGAGGGCCCAGGATGTCTTCCCCCGCCGCCTGGACAGCGACGAGACCTGCTGCACGGATGACAGCGTCAGCCAACAGCGACGGAGTCGCCCAGCACGGGGGAGGCGTGGCCGGCCCCTCCGGGCCGTCGAGGCGGATGACGGCATGGAAGTGAACCAGGCCGCGACGCTGGTACTCGGCAACCTTGGCGAAGCTCAGTCGGGCAGCCTCGGAGAACCCGGCGCGGCTCAGTCCGATGCGGCGGGCCAGCTCCCTGCGCAGTTCCAGGGTGAACCGGTGCCAGAGCTGACCCGACTGCGCCTGCCACAGGACCGCTCCCGCGTAGTCGTAGCAGTGCGGGCAGAGCGGCTCACCGAGCCGCGGATCGTCGCGGAGGTGCCGCAGGTGGCAGCCGAGCGCGACGCCGTGAGGACAGGACTCGCCGCCCTTTCGGGGGCGGCAGGGCTGGACCTGCCCGGACCGTTCGCGCCGGGTGTGCACCGGGCCGAAGCCCGGGGCGGTGAGCGTCGCGAACACTTGCGGATGAGTGACGACGCGCTGACTCACTCCCTTACCGCCGACGAGCCCGGCCCGCAGGAGTTGGAAGGTGTCCGCGCGGTAGACCGCCGAGCAGGACGGACAAACGACGTGGCGCCGGTTTCCACAGGCGACCAGCAGCCGATCACCGGCCTGCTCCGAACCGTGGCTATGCAGCACTTCACCGGTGGCACCGTCGACCAGAGCAGTGGTGCCGATGAGGCGCACCGGGTTCGTACATCCTCCGAGTCGGACGATGCGGCGCTGCCAGGAATGGAAGTCCGGGCGCGATCCGCGCTCTACGAGGGTGCTGACGCCCGGCGGCAGCACGGTGGGAATCTGCGAGTTGCTCACCGGCCGCCTCCGAACGCCTCGCTCATCACCGCGGCGATGGCTTCCGTCCGGGTCTTGGCGCTGAAGCGGAGCGTCGGATCCGTCAACCAGAGCGCGGCTCCGTGACCGGGACAGACATGCTGTTCACGGCCGTCCGAGTTGACGAGCACGACGTGTTCTCGGCCAGAGCAAGTGGGTCGGGACTCCTCATGAAGTTCACAGTCCGGCCGTGGTGATTTGCGCGTGCGGGACGCGTTCGACAAGGTGGGCTTGCTCCTTTCACTGCTGATGTGGCGGATGGAGTAGGGCTCCGGCGGGGTCGGGTTTGGCGACTTCGCGCCCCGCTGGATGCCCGTCGATCGGGCGCTTTCGGGTTGGCCCCTGGTGCGTCGAGCGGGCATGTGAGGCATCTCCTCTCCGGATGTGGATCAGAAGCGCAGTTGACCGAGCAGCGCGTTCACGCCGTCGATCGCGGTCTGTACGAACGGTGCTGCGGCGGTCTGTGCGATGAGGAACCCGAAGGCTCCGCAGAGCAGGGCTTCCAGCCACCGCAGGTAGCGGATCTTGAGCAGGAAGCCGATCAGCAGGCCCAGCAGCAGTACGGCGGATACGGTCACGAGCACGGCGGTTCCTCCCTGGGCGTGCCGTCGAGGCGTTCGAGGTGCACCCGTGCTGGCCCCGACGGGTCGTAGGCCGCCTCTGCCAGCGTCGGCAGGTCCGGCGTGAGGTGTGCGAAGGCCGCCGCGATCTCCTCAGCCCGCTGCTCGGTGATCAGGTGCGAGCGGGCCAGCTCCCAGCCGTCAGCGGAGGCGAGGACGGCTGTGCCCGCCTGGTCCGGGGAGATCGTCTGTGCGGCTTCCGTCGCGTCGGGATTCAGATCGCCGAGCGCCATCTCCGCCGTTCCGGAATCCGCGACGCGGTGGCAGACGCGTCCTCCCAGTTGGGCTCGCAGGGTGGTCACGCCGGTTCCGAGATCCGAGCCGACCCGCTGGCCGGCCACGACCAGGTGGACGCCCAGTGCCGCACCGAGTTGAGCGAGCCGTACAAGAGCCGTTGCCGCAGCCTGCACTTCGTCACGCTCAGCCCGGTTGGCGACGAGGAACAGTTCCGCGATCTCGTCCACCAGGACGACGATGGGTACCGGCCGCAGTTCCTCCGGCAGGGCCCACACGTTGCGGACACGATTGCGTCGGCACACCGCCATCCGGTCGAGCGTGAGATCCATCAACGCGTTGAGAAGGCGTACTGCACCAACGCGGTCGGTGGCGAGGGCGGACAGGCGCGGCCCGTACAGGGACAGTTCCATCCCGCCCTTGCAGTCGATGCCAACCAGCGCGACGCGTTGCGGAGCGAGTCCGGCGACGAGCGCGTTCAGCAGCGTCGACTTACCGGAACGTGTCGCCCCGACGATCAGCCAGTGCGGGACGCGTCGCAGGTCGACGACCCAACGGGCACCAGACTCCAGAACGCCCACGGACGTGGCGAGCAGGCGTGGCGGATGTAGGCGACGCGGAGCGGTCTGCTGCTGGAGCGGATCCAGGACCAGAGCGGTGACGCGAACCGTGCCGGGCTTCACGAGCGTGATCCGGACGGCGTGTGCGCCCCACTCCTGTGCCAACGCAGTCGCCGCGTCAACGAAGTCCTGCGGGACTTGGCCGGGCAGCAGCCGAACCGGCAACCAGAAGCCGTGCCGAGTTCGCCGCATCGCGCCGCGTCTCGGGACGCGAGGCATCGGAGGAGGGGAGCCGTTGAGGGCGAGCCTGGAAACGACGGTCAGCGCCGCCTTTCGACTCATGGCCAGACCGCAGCCGGCCATGAGAGGCCGCCAGGTACGAAGGACACGTAAGCAGGCGATCGGAAAGCCGAGCCAGCGCCACCAGAGAAGCGGTGAGCGTCGCCGCAGCGCAGGGCCTGCCAGCATCAGGTTGGACACCGCCGCAACCAGCAGCAGCAGTGTCCAGCCGAGCCAGGGTGCCCCGGTAGAGGAAGCGGACGCCGCCGGTATCACTGGCCGACTCCCTTGCCACCGGACGACGGCGGAGCGGAAAGCGGCTTGATCTCGGTGGCGCGGAAGGCGACGCCATGCCGTCCGTCCGTCTCCCACGGGGTGGCGTACAGGTCGCGAACCTGGACCGGCATGCCGTTCTGCACGCCGACCGGCTCGCCCGGAACGCTGACGGTGACCACGTCCGCCGACGTACCGGCCATCAAGCACAGGCCAACCTGGTAGAGAGTCTGGCCGGTCTCACGGTCGATGCGCAGTTGGCCGGTCTCCCGGTTCGCGACACGCGGCTTGGGCGGCACTGCGCAGATGATCCCGGTGAACTTCGCGGTGTCGATCGGTAGGGCTACCACTGATGAACTCCTCTGTGTCTGTGAGCCCGTAGGCACCTCCTACGGACTGGCTTCCACCCGTAGTACGGGTGCGTCCAAGAGTGAGTCCCGAAGTACGGGTTGTCAAGCGCCTTGAAGTGGGGGACGCTGTGAGCTGTCCACGAGGGTGGACAGACTGGCCAAGTCCGGCCAGGCAAAGCCGTCAGCGCGTCACGGAGGCCACGCGATGCCCATCGACAAGCCCAAGCCCCGATACAGGCAGATCGCGGAGAGCTTGCGCCAAGGCATCCTGGACGGCACGTATCCCACAGGGCAGCCGCTCCCGTCCGAAGAGTCGTTGGCCAAGCGGTTCGGCGTCACACGCCCCACCGTGCGCCAGGGCATCGCGGAACTCCGGGCGAGTGGTCTGGTCGAAGTGATGATGGGGCGCGGCATGTTCGTCCGGTCGCCCCACGGGCGGCCCAGCCTCACCCAGCGACGCGGTGTACGCCGGGCAGCAGATGGGCGCTACACCGAGGCGGACGGCATGCGCTGGGAGGACGCCGAAGAGCCCGTTGCGACGCGTACAGACGCGCCACTCGCACTGGCTGACCTGCTGCGCATCCCACCAGGCGAACCGATGTACACCTACGACGCGCTCCAGACAGCCGACCGCGGACGCCTACGCCAACTCCGGCGCACCTACATCCCGTTCTCGGTGCTCATCGACACGCCGTTCGAGGAGAAGGCCCCGCCGGCAGCCCCGTTCCTCTACGAGGCCCTGAGCGACCTCGGCCACGAGCTGCACTTCACGGAGTACGTCCGCACTCGGATGCCCCTCCCGGACCAGGCCCAGGCCCTTCGCCTACCGGACGGCGTCCCGCTCCTGCACATTCTCCGCGTCACGCTCAACGCGGACGACAGGCCGCTCGCCCTGGAGGAGTTCCGCGTACCGGGCGACGACCTGGAGCTCTCGTACCCCCTGTGACAGCCGGGCTTCCTGGCTCAAACCTTCTCTACGTCTTCAAGGCGGCTCGCTTCGCTCACCGCGCAGGCCCGGCCCCCGGCCGGGCCTGCGCTCCTGTCTCCGCCCCGCTCCAGCCCGGCCGGTGCCCGGGCCGCGCTCACGGCACAGACGCCTGTTGGCCGAGAAGAACTGCGTCGTGGCTACGGCGGTCGGCGAAACTTTCGACATATGCCAGGTCCCATTCGACACAGGTCGATAGCCTCATTCCATGACGAGCACGACGTGTGGATGGTGCGGCCGAGTGGCCAACATGAGTCGGTGGAGCGAAACCGCCTTCCAGGGAGGAGGAGACTTTGAGCGAGAAGCGTACTCTCAAGCGCACCGATGCGATCACTGTGGAAAGCTTCTTATCCGCTACGGATACGAAGAGGAACCTGAGCAATGGCTTCCTAGAGCAGGGGCTCAGAAAGAATTCCCCGACGTGCCTGTCGAGATCGCATCGCTCGCCATTGAGGCGCACGACAGCCTGTCTGTAAATGCAGGAAGAGGCGCAGTGATTCTTGCCCGCGCGGTGATTGAGGCCACAGCCAAGGACAAGGGAATTACGAGTGGGAACCTTTACGCAAAGATCGACCAGCTGCATACTAACGGGCTTATTCGAGAGCACATAAAAGAGGCAGCGCATGAGGTTCGATTGGGCGGAAATGACGTGGCGCATGGCGACATCCTGAGCGGCCCGTTCTCTTACGAGGAAACGGCAGAAATTCTAACACTGATGGACGAAGTGCTTCTTGAAGTCTATCAATCGCCAGCCCGCGTAGAACGCGCCCGCCAGCAACGCCTCAATCGCCAACAGGGCTCGGTAAATCCGTAAACCTGGAGTCGATCCGCAGGCCTCAATCACTATGCATCCTTACTCCATACAGTCCACCCAGGAGCATCTTGTCATGGTAACCGGCGACTTTCGTAAATTCGACTTCGGATACTCTGATTCAGGGCGCGAGTACACTCGATCCCCGCGGCTACTGCGGGAAGGATTCTACGATCTCGGCAGGATCGAAGAAAGTGTACTCAGTTCGCACGAGTTTTTGATTCTCGGCTATAAGGGATCCGGGAAATCTGCTATTGGCGGACGGCTACAGTTGATCGCACAGGACTCCCCAGGGTGCTACTCCGCTCCAGCCCCTATTCATGTAGATCGACTTTCTTTGAAAGAATTCCGGGGGATCATCCCGGAGGCCATTGATCCTCATATTCGCCATCAATGGGTCTGGGAGCTCCACCTACTGATTCATATCGTCTCCCAATTGGCGCGAGATGCCCAGGCGGATAAGGTACGCAGAGAAAGTATCAGCGCCGCACATGAGCAGCTCCAGAGAGCAGGAGTCACACCCCAAAGTCCCGCAGCCATGAAACGGCTGCGCATGAGCAATGTCGAAACTCTTGATAGTTCCCTGCAATCTTCCGGTACCACCCGAAGTACCGATGCGAGCAGGCTCGAAGACTGGATCTTGTATCTAAAGCACGAAGTTTCATCCTTCAGAAGTTCGCGTCAGCATTACATCTTTATTGACGGGCTGGATGACGTATCCATTGTCCAGGAAGGCAGGTCGGCACTGCTTGGTGGTCTAATTCAGGCCGCAGCCGACCTAAACGATTCGTTCGTTTCAACCGAGAGCCCAGTCAAGATCATTGTCTGCTGCCGGACCGATCTCTACACCCGCCTATCCCTTCCACGAGCAGGAAAGATCCGGCGGGATGATGGGCTAGAATTGAACTGGTACCAGAACACGCGAGATTTTCGAGCGACGCACCTCGTACGACTAGCGAATCTGAGGGCAAGGCTAGTCGACCCTAGCTGCTCCAATGTTTTCGATGCGTTTTTTCCCGAACGAATCTCCGGCAGGGCCGCAACTGAATTTCTATTGCTTCAGACACGCCACACTCCGAGGGATCTCCTCCAGCTTCTGAAGGTTATCCAGGGCCACGTAGAGCAGGCTGGAAAAATTCCGAATGCTGTTGTCTTGGCAGGCGTCGCCGAATATTCCGGCAGTTACTTCATCGGAGAGATGCGGGATGCGCTCTCTACCTACTTTCAACAGGAAGAGATTCGGCGCATCGAAGAATTGCTCGGAACATTGCGAAAGCGGCAATTCTCGCATCAAGAACTCACCGGAGTGGTGGAGCGAGATCATCGTTTCAGGGGGAAAATTGACCCGGAGAAGACTCTGTCCGCCATGTTCGATAGCGGGTTTCTGGGAAACGTAACTTCCGGCGGTCCCGCGGGTGGATATGAGCAATACTTTAGGTTCAAATTCCGTAACCCTCAAGCCGCCTTGGTCTATGACGATGGAATGCAGCTGCATCCAGGTCTTTGGAAGACCTTCAACGTAGCTTAATCGCCACTCTCCGAAGTTGTGTCAGGATTCGATAGCCAGTCGACAGCCCGGAACGAGGCTGTCTCTTGCTTCCAAGCTCCAGATATGCGCCGCACGTCCGACACTCTCGTTACGGATCAGCCGACACGTCCAGCCTTGGTCGTGGCCCAGAAGCCAGTAGCGTGGCTGAGGCCGGTGGGGGTACAGCGGGGCATACGCGCGCCTGGTTTGCCAGCGCACCCGCCGTTGTGGCTGGCTGTCGTCGGACGAGGTTCGTGCCATTACCGTGCCAGATGCAGCGGTTAGCCACGGTCAACGAGGGTGACTGATGTTCGAGTTGGTGGGCAGCTCACCAGTCATTGAAGCGCCAGCTCAGCGGCACTCCTCCCCAGCCGCTCTCCTAAAGCGGTGCTCGGTCGCAGGGCTGATCGCTGGAAATCGCTGCACGATGTGGCACCCGCGCTCCCGGTACCTCCGCCCGTAGTTCTGCCACCAGGCCTGTTGCGACGAGCCGGGCGAGGAGGGCGGCGGCTTCGTTGGTGATCGTGCCGAGCGTGACGACTCCCTCACCATCGACGTTGACGTCTGCCCGGAGGGCGGGGAAGTCGGCCGCGAGACCCAGATCTTCGAGCGTGGCCGCGAGTGTGGACGCTGCTCGCCTGCCTTCCGCCCAGCCTCGTACGTACGGCACGTCGGGGGAAAGGTGTTCGGCGCGCTTGCGGCAGACGCCGCGGGGGTCCGTCATGGTGACTCACTCTCCGGGGGGATCTCGTTGAGTGCTTTCGTCAGGGCGAAGCGGAGCAGTTCTGCGAGTCGTTCTGCCGTGTCCGGTGACACGCGGCCGAGGTCGATGAAGCCCTGTCCGAAGGCGTTGAGATCTGCCCGCAGGTACGGGAACTGGTCTTGCAGGCCGGCTGCCGTCAGGACGTTCCGCAGGGAGACGACGGCGTTGCGCGCTGCGTACCATTCGCGGCTGTCGATGGGGGACCAGCTTGCGGCATCCGACGTTGGCTCGTGATCACCGGGCACGGGTCGCCTCCGGCCCGAGGTACTCGGGTCGCGCGTGTTCCTGCCCGTACCGGTCAGCGCGGGAGACAAGGGCGGAAGCTGCCACGAACATGGCTGCCAGGGCGGCAACACGCGCGGGGTTGGCCTCCGGTCGGCGCATCGGGGCCCGCAGCCAGGTGTGTCGGTCTCCGTTCAGCGGCATCGGTCCCGGCACGACGAGGAAGGATCCCTCGGTGAGGTAGCGGTACTGCGGGGGGTCGTGGGTCTCCCCTTGGACCATGCCTCGGAACCTGCCCAGGGACTTGGACGGCAGGAAGAATCCGACGCATCGTGATCCCCAGTCGACTGCCACCGGGCCCAGAGGCATGCTGCGTCGGTCGAGCTGGTCGAACGTCTCCAGGCCGACGCGCTGTTCCACGACCACGACATCAAATAGCCGTCCGGTCGGCAGCGTGTAGGGGCGGCGGCAAGGTCATTGCGTGATCGCGATCTGTCCGGGTTGATCACGTAAGGCCCAGAGCTGTCAGAGGCCGCCGGTGGTCGCGGCCGGTGTGCCGGAG